>JAKPSR010000220.1 GCA_029571425.1 Spirochaetota bacterium
ATGATCGAGGGCTCCGCGAAAAATGTCAGCGAGGATGACATGATAAGCGCCGTCGTCTTCGCGCACGAGCAGATCCTCAAACTCTGCGACGCGCAGGAAGATTTAAAAAAGCAGGTCGGCAAGCCCGAGATGGCCTACACCCCGAGAAAACGGGATCTCGCGCTTCGCGAAGAGGTACAGAAACGTTTTCGTCAGGACGTTGTCGATCTTGTCAAAATCACGGAAAAGAAAGACCGCGAGAACGCGGTCCGGGGAATAATCGATCGCGCCTCGGCGGAACTGAAGGAATCCTTTCCTGACTCGATCGGCCAGGTCGCGTCGATCGTCGACGACCTGGATTACGAAATTATGCGCGCCCGCATTCTCGACGAGAAAAAGCGCGCCGACGGAAGAGCCCTAACGGAAATACGCCCGATAGACATCATGATCGGAGTGCTTCCGAGGGCGCACGGTTCCTCGGTGTTCACACGGGGGCAGACGCAGAGCCTCGGCGTGGTGACGCTCGGAACCGGACGCGACTCGCAGAGACTCGACGCTCTGGAAGGTGAGAGCTTCCGCCGTTTCATGCTTCATTATAACTTCCCTCCCTTCTCGGTCGGAGAAACCGGAAGGACGGGCGGCGTAGGGCGGCGCGAGATAGGCCACGGAATGCTGGCCGAACGTTCACTTCAGTACATCATTCCAGAAGCCGAAAAGTTTCCCTACACCATAAGGGTCGTCTCCGAGATACTCGAGTCGAACAGCTCCTCTTCGATGGCGTCGGTCTGTTCCGGTTCGCTCGCCCTCTTCAACGCGGGGGTTCCGGTAAAGGCCGCGGTGGCGGGCATTGCCATGGGGCTCATACTCGAAGGGGACCGCTACGCCATCCTCAGCGATATTATGGGGCTCGAAGACCACCTGGGCGATATGGACTTCAAGGTGGCGGGCACATCCGAGGGCATAACGGCGTTCCAGCTCGACATCAAGATTGAGGGCATCACCCCGCAGATCATGCGCGAGGCTCTGGCGCAGGCGAAGGAAGGGCGACTCCACATCCTCGGGAAGATGAACGAGGCGATCTCCGCTCCCGAGAAGGAGCTCGCGCCGCACGCGCCGCGCATCATCATGATCAGGATCGACGTCGATAAGATCGGCGGCCTGATCGGCCCCGGCGGCAAGGTCGTCAAGGCGATCGTGGAGGAGACCGGCGCCGAGATCAACATCGAGGACGATGGGACGGTCACCGTGTCCGCGGTGGACAAGGAGTCCATCGACAAGGCGCTGGCCAAGATCAGCGCGATCACCGAGGACGTGGAGATCGGAAGGATCTACAACGGACGCGTGAAGAAGGTAATGGAATACGGCGCGTTTGTGGAGATCGCCCCCGGCCGGGAGGGTCTGGTGCATATCTCCAAGCTCGATTTCAACAAGGTGAACAAAGTAAGCGACATCCTCAAGGAAGGCGACGAGGTGGCGGTCAAGGTCATAGGTATTGACCGGCAGGGAAGAGTCGACCTGAGCAGAAAGGACGCGCTGAAGCGATAGCGTCGCGGTCAGATGGTGATCAAGTACACGCTCGACAACGGAATGGTCGTCCTCCTCGAAGCCATTGAGGGGGTGGCCTCCGTTTCGGCCGGGCTGTGGGTAAAGACGGGATC
>JAKPSR010000235.1 GCA_029571425.1 Spirochaetota bacterium
CGCACTCGCCGATGATGGCCCTAACCCTGCTCGTGCCGATATCCAGGCCGACTATGACGTCGCTCAAAGCGCCTCTCCCTTCGCGCGGTACGATACCGTGCCCGCCCGTATGTCGATCTCGTCGACGTCAACCCGCATGTCCTTCACGACGTCCAACACGAGCATCATATACTGTAACGCGTCCTCGTTCAACGTCTTGTCGGTCCTGACGCGAACCGGGACGTGGACGGGATAGACGACTAGGTCGTATCCCCCGTAGGGCTTCTGGTCGACCTTGATCTCGGAGACCGAGGCGAGAAGGACGGGATTGCGTTCCTCGACGAGCGTGATCTGCTCGAGTAATCCCTTAAGCGCCGGGTTAAGGCGCGTGCCCGGCACGAAATTCTCGAAGGTGAGCCCGGTCAGCAGGGGCAGCGCCGCCTCGCGGACGGAGGCCCCGACGCGGAAGGCGACGCCAGACCGATCGATCTCGATCGGGACCGTCTTCCCGCCGATCTCGGCGAAGGATATCGCGACGGGAACGCGCTCGACCAGGGTCACGGACACGCGGTCGGGGAAGGACTTCTCGACGCTTACGCGCTCGAAGACTGGGTTGCCGGCGAGACGAGACGCGATCTCGGCCGCGTCGAACGAAGCCCAGCGCTCGCGCCCGGTGATGCCGGCCATCGCGCACACCTCGTCGTAACCGACCGATCCAGAGGTCTGCACCGTTAGGTTCACGGGGGCGGTCGCGGGAACCACGATAAGGTAATACACGAGCTCGACGGCGAGGAAGAGCGCGAGGACGACGATGATCGCCCCGACGGCGACGCGGCGCCAGCGATCGCCCTCAGCGGGCGCCTTCTCGGCGAAATACCCGACATCCTCGAATTGGTATAGGTCAGACATAGCCTTCCTCCCCCTCTCTTCCCCGTCGCGAAACGTTTATGATTAGCCCGCACAGGCATAGCGTGATCAAAATAGACGAGCCTCCCGACGAAAAGAAGGGAAGCGGCACCCCGGTCGCCGGGAACACCCGCGCGACGACGGCGCAGTTCATGATGGATTGGTAAAAGATGACGGCCGTGCACCCGATCCCGAGATACGATCGGAAGCGGTCACGGGCGCGAAGGCTGATGATCAAGCCACGCGCGGCGAAGGCGACGATCAGGGCGAAGTAGGCAAGGACGCCGATAAAGCCCATTTCCTCTGCCCAGACCGCGAAGATGAAGTCCGACTGGACCTCGGGAATGCTCGAGATCTTGCGGATCCCGTTGCCGATACCGCGTCCCCAGAAACCGCCGACGGACAGCGCCTCGAGGGCGGCGTTCACCTGATAGCCCGCCCCGAGGGGATCGCGCTCCGGGTGAAGGAAGGACATTACCCGCTCCATCCGGTATTCCTTGGTCAGCACCATCAGCGCGAGGAACGGCAGGGCGACCGCGCAGAGCTTAAGGAACCAGGAGATGCTGACCCCGGCGACGAAGAACATGGTCAGCGAGATGGCGAGGATGAAGAAGGCCGTCGAGAAGTTATTCTGCAGATAGACGATGCCGGCGAAGAGGGAACTCATGCAGGCCGCGGGA
>JAKPSR010000236.1 GCA_029571425.1 Spirochaetota bacterium
GTTGAAGTCCTTGTCGCCGGTGTTATAGGATTCCGCGGCGACGACTTGCCCGCCGGCGGCCTCGAATCCCGCCTTAAAGTTCTCGAACAGGCCGACGGAGTAGTCGTTACCCACGTCGTAGAGAACGGCCGCGCGCTTCGCGCCGAGGTCGGCGGAGGCGAACTTCGCGCCCACCTTACCCTGGAAGGGGTCGATGAAGCATACGCGGAAGATGAAGTTGCCGGCGTCCGTGATGCTCGCCATGGTGGCGGCGGGGGCGACGACGAGGACCTTCTGCGCCTGGGCGAGGGAGGTGAAGGCCTGGGTGCAGCCGGAGGTCAGCGACCCGATGATGATCTTGGCGCGGTCCTTGGTGGTCAGCTTCTTATAGGCGTTGATGGTCTTCTCGGGATTGCCCTCGTCGTCCTCGGCGACAAGCTCGAGCATCTTCCCGTCGATACCGCCCGCGGCGTTAATCTCCTCGACGGCCATCTGGACGCCGTTCTTGGCCTCGACGCCGTACACGGCGACGTTGCCCGAAAGCGGGTAGATCCCGCCGATCTTGATGGTGTTCCCGCCCTTCGCGCAGGAAGCGAGCGAGAACGCGACGGCCCCGACAAGGATCAGGATCGCGGATACGTTCTTCTTCATAGAAACTCCTTACAAAATGAAATGCTGTCGGTATTGTATTTCGTTCAAGGCGGCGTGTCTACGAGGCGCAAAAAAAGCCGCCCCAAGGGGCGGCCATTCGCGCGAGGCGCGGCGGAAAAGCCGTCGCTTACGTTTTCTTGTTCTTGAGGGTAGCCTTGCAGACCTTGCAGATCTTGGCCTTGGCGCCGTCGATCTCCTGCTCGTAAAGGACCTTCACGTTATCCTTCTTGCAGACGGGGCAAACCCCTCGTCCGCGGTTCGGCGTCCCACGAATACCCTTTCCACGGTGTGCTTTCGACATAGCTTACTCCTCGGCGCCGCTGGCGGCTTTCTCTTTCTTCGCGGCGGGCTTCTTGGCGGCGGGCTTCTTCCCGTCGGACGCCTTCTTCGCCTCGGCCTTATCGCCCTTCACGGCTTCCTTCTTCGGCTTCTTCTCGCTCTTTTCCTCTGTCTCGAGCTTATAGTCGACGAGCTCGAGAATGGCGACCTCGGCGGCGTCTCCCTCGCGGAAACCGAGCTTCAGCACGCGGGTATAGCCGCCGGCGCGGTCCTTCATGCGGGGACCGATCTCGGTAAAGAGCTTGGCGAGCACGGCCTCGTCCTGCACGAAGCGGGCGACTTGGCGCCGATTATGCACGGAGTCGACCTTCGCGCGGGTGATGAGTTTCTCCGCGGTCCGGCGGACCTCGAGCGCCTTCGGCTGCGTCGTGGTGACGCGCTCGTATTTGAAGAGGGAGGTCACCATGTTGCGGTGCATCGCGCGCCGGTGCGAGGCGTTGCGCGACAGCGGATTAAAGCCGTTTCTATGCTTCATCTGTTTCTTCCTTCTGCTTCGGGAGCTTGATAGAGTTCTTGAGGTGACTGTAATCGGTCATGCCGAGCCCGAGGTTCCATTCCATCAACTTTTCCTTGATTTCCTGGAGGCTCTTCTTCCCGAAATTCCGCGTCTTGGCGATGTCATCCTCAGTCTTCTTCGTCAGCTCGCCGATCGTTCTGATGTTCGCGTTCTTGAGGCAGTTCGACGAGCGAACG
>JAKPSR010000308.1 GCA_029571425.1 Spirochaetota bacterium
GGCTATCCCGACGAGATGGGCACCGTCCTCGACGGGGTGTACGTTGTCTCTCCCTGGCACTGGGGCGGGGCATACTCGATCTTCGACCCGCTGATGGTCGACACCGTCAAGATGTCGCACGGGATATTCTCCGCGCGCTACGGCCGCGCGATGTCCGGCCTCCTTGAGGTCACCACGATCAAGCCATCGTCCTCCTTGGTCAGGATCGACGGCGGCATCGGCACCACGTCGTGCAATCTCTTCGCGCAGGTCCCGTTCGGGGACAAAGCAGGCCTCTTCATCGGCGGAAAGCTCACCTACCTCGAGCCCCTCGGCTGGTTCTACGACGCGATGGGGAACGAGCCGAAGATGTCGGAGACCATCCCGACGATGCCGTACATCCGCGACTTCTACGCGAAGCTATACTACACCCCGACGCCGAAGCTCGACCTCTCGCTGAACCTCTTCTTCGGGAGTGACGGCGTCGGCACCTCGAGCGAGGACGAGAACGACGGGATCACCACGAAATCGGAATTCGACTGGCTCAATATCCTCGGGTTCGTCGGCCTCAACGCGCGCTGGATGCCCACCGATCGCGCCGTCGTGCATTTCATCGGGGCGTACAACAACAACACGATGGACCTCGACCTGAGCGTCGACCCTTCGGGGAGATACGAGTACAGCGACGCCTTCCTCGACGTCTACGACAACCTCGACGGCCGGCTCGACCGCCAGATCAACTACCAGACCGGATACTCCGTCGACCGCTTCAAGACCACCGGCTTCGCGCGAAACGTGATACACCAAGCCCAGGGAAAGCTCGAGACGGATTTCCTGGTCACCGGCAGCCACGTCGTCAGCGTCGGCGTCGAGGAGGTATTCCAGTTCGCGCAGGCCGAGCAGGAATTCAACACCTGGATAGAGACCGTCGAGGGAAGCGTCACCACCTTTCGTCCCGTTAGCTACCAGATGGACGTGGACGGGAACCGGGTGCTCAACAGCTCGGCCTACCTCCTCTGGGCGTTCGGATCCGACTCCTCGCCCCTGCGCGGCGAGATCGGACTGCGCGGCGAGCATTTCTACCTTTGGAACGACGAGCTCCGCCTCAACACCTACCCCGTCGCGAACCCCCGCGCCTCCGCGCAATGGACGCCGCTGCGCGCCTCAAAGCGCCTCCATCACCTCACCTTCTCCATCGGGTCCGGTTTCTACTCGATGTTCCCGATCGACGTCATCGGGGCCGAAGATAAGTACGGCGTCGAGAGCTTCGACGTTGGGCCGAACCGCGCCTGGTTCCAGGTCGTCGGGGCCGAGGTCGAGACCGCGAGCAACTGGATATTCAAGCTGGAGGGCTACTACAAGCGTTACTTTAACCGCCTGTACATCGTCACCGACGAGACGGGGACCGAGACCGAATACGACGCCTACACGGACGGAAAGGGATACGCCGCCGGCTTCGACCTGATGCTCCAAAAGAAGAACGGCAGGATATTCGACGGGTATCTTTCCTACTCCTTCGTCTACGCGAAGTACCTTAACCCGACCGATCCCGCGTACGATAACCAAGAGACGATGAGCGGCGAGCCGCTCGGCGACTGGTACTACCCGAGCTTCCACCGATTCCACACGCTGAACCTCGTGCTCAACATCAAGCCGGTAACCGGCATGGTAATCACGGTGAAAGCGAGCCTCGCGACCGGGTCGCCGAGGACACGCGACGGGGTTATCGGGTTCTATCCCGCCACGCTCGACGACGGAACCGTGGTAGAGCGCTATACCAGGACCGAGATCTACGACGACTCGCTCAGGACCGATATTTCCATGCCGATCGATATCCGCTTCGGTTACTCGAACTACTTCAGGAACTCGAGGGCACGCTGGGAGTTCTACGTCGGGGCCGAGGACATCCTCGTGAACCTCTATTCCCCGAAGGGCAACAGCGATTTCGATCCCTTCACGGGAGAGGAGATCGCGGACAGCGACGAGGCCGACTTCAACATCGGCATGCCGTTGATAAGCACCGGCTTTAAGATCAGCTACTGACGGAGGACCCAACGGTGAACACGAACGCAATCAAGCCGCCTCGGGCGGTCCTGAAGATACCGGCGGCCCTCGCCGCCGCGGCCATCGTCGCGCTGACGCTCATAGGCTGCGGATCCGACCCCGCGACGAGGCGATGGACCGAGCCCAAAAAATCGGGAAGCGTGTCGATCGGCGTCTTTCCCATTGAGGGGACGACTGGATCGGGCGCCGCGCGCTTCGAGGCGACCGGGCTACTCCGCACCGCCTGCACCCTCGAGGGCACGGTCCGCGACTCGGGAGACCGCGTGGAATTCCTCGTAGAGCGCGCCCACTGGTTCAGTAACTGGCATGATGGGTGGACGGAGGCCGAATTCTCCGCGTCCGGAACCCTCGTGCTCGCGCGAAACGGCGAGTCGTGGACCCTTAGCGCGCCGACGCCCCCGCGCCTCGAGTACCCGACGGCGGCCATCATCCGCTACCGCGACACCGTCATCGACGGCGACGAGGGATTGAACCTCTTTGAGCGACGGTGGAACCGGATCGAGGCGTCGCGCGACCTGCTCAAGAAAAAGCTGGGGAGCGACCATTACGAGGTCTTCGTCGCCGACAAGAAACGCGACCGCCCCTCGTCCTTCTTCCATGTGGCCGGCCGGTTCCTGTTCCCCGAGGTCTACGGGAACGCGGACGGGTCCGACCACGAGATGCCCCCGCGCGACCGCCGCGCCAAGGCCGAGGGGATCGCATGGGACCTAGACTACACCGAGGCGACATTCCCCGAGCAGTTCCGCGAGATCCGGGACTCGGGCACCCTCTTCCGCGATTGGGAAGAGTGCGGCCCCCTCTTCTTCCTCACGTACAATTGGGACTGGGCATTCTCGGCCCAACTTCCCGCCTCTGCCCTGATCGAACGGGCCGAATAGTGTATATTGTAACCGCATAAGGAGCGCTGAAATGGAAAACGAATGGAGTCTCATCGAGCTATTCAAACTGGGAGGGGTGTTCATGTGGCCCCTCCTCGCCTTCTCGGTCGCCACCATCGCGATCACGATCGAGCGGGTCATCTACATATTCTGGCACAACCTTAAGGTCGGCGAGATCCTGTCGGCCGTACTCGACCTCGTCCGCGGCGGGAAGGTCAACGAGGCGCGCGAACGCCTCGCCGCCGAGCCGAGAAAGAACGCCTCCGCGTCTATCCTGCTCGCCCTCGTGTCGAACGCGAACCGGGGCGAGGCGCGGATGGAGAAAGCGACCGAGGCCGAGGCCCAGGAGCGCATCCGCCAGCTCGAGAACGGTTTCAACTACCTGACCGCACTCGCGTCCCTGTCGCCGCTGACCGGCTTCCTCGGGACCGTCTCGGGGATGATCGGCGCGTTCAAGTCGATCGCGAGCGCGACCGAGGTAAATGCCCAGCTCGTGGCGAACGGCATCTACGAGGCGCTTATCACGACCGTCTTCGGCCTCTGCATCGCGATCGTCGCCCTCCTTGCCTACAACCTTCTCCTGAAGCGCGTGGATACCTTCGCCGCGGACATCACGAAAGCGTCTAGCGACCTGACATCGGCCCTCCTCGAGGCCGAGGAGACCGGAGGGGCCCGCTAAGATGATCAGGCGATTCATGAAGCGGAAGCCCGACGATCCGGGCGACTCCGCCTCGCTGAACGACCTCTCGTTCATCCTCATTATATTCTTCATCGCCATCGCCGGCTTCAACGTCAACAAGGGATTCCTGATGACCTTGCCGAACCGCGAACGCCCGCGCATCGTGCAGACCGAAGACCTGCTGAAATGCTCGATCGACGCGTCGGGAACGTATTCAGTCGACGGCAAGTCGATGGGCAAGGAAGGGCTCGAGGAGGCGATTAAGGACAAGAGGCTGAACCACCCGAATATGACCTTCCTGCTCCTCATCGACCCGGAGACCCCCTACCAAGCCGTGGTCGACGTCATCCAGGCGGTCCGCGCGCAGAAGGTCGAGAACTTCTCGTTCCGCATGGAGGCGGCCGGCGCATGATTAATCTCAAGCGATCGAAGAAGCCGCCGCTAATCCCGATGTCCTCGATGTCGGACATCGGCTTCCTCCTCCTGATCTTCATCATGCTGATCTCGCTGATCAACCAGCGGCACGAGGTGAAGATCGACTATTCGGAGGCGAAGGTGCTGGAGAGAACCCAGGAGCCGGAGAACCTCGAGATATGGGTCGAGCGGAACGGGCGCATCAGCGTCGACGGGAAAGTCGTCGCGCTCGACGACCTCGAGCAGCTGATCGCGGGCACGCTCGCCTATCAGCCGTCGGCCCGCGTGCACGTCATCGCGGACCGAAACACCCCGTATCGGCACGTCAACGCGATCGTCGGCATACTGCAGACCCTGCAGCACCGCGTGGTGAGCTTCGTCGTCAGGGAGGAGCTATGATCTCGCGATGGATCGTCAAGAACCGGCGCGCCGTGATCTTCGCGTGCGTCGCCCTCCTCCACGTCGCGGCGCTCGCCCTTGTCCGCTTCGCGCTCCCGTCCGACGGGGGCGAGGTTGTGGACGATTACGAGATACTCAAGCTCGTCGACGTCGAGGAATTCGTCCCGCCCCCGGAAGACCCGAAGGTCACCACGGTGTTCAACCAGCCAACATCTTCCGAGGACGTGATCGGGATGGAGTCGCCGGTCGTCGAGATCAACGATGTCGAGCCCGACTACCTCCCGCAGCATAAGGTTTCCGAGGTTCCCGGGATACCCACGGGCGAGATCCTTTCCCGCATCGACTACCCCCCGATCGCGCTTAGGCAGGGGATCGAAGGCGTGGTCTACCTCGAGCTTTTCATAGACGAGACTGGGAGGATCAGGCGCACGAAGGTGCTCAAGGACCCGGGATACGGCTTCGCCGAGGCGGCGCTCGCGTCCCTGCAGGGCGTGCGGTGCCGGCCCGCGAAGGCGAACGGGATGCCGGTCGCCGTCCGCTTCCGCTACCCGGTGCGCTTTACGCTTAAATAGTCCGTCGGCCGCCGGAGATTCCGGCGGCTTTTTTATTTCCCGTCGGCGCCCTTCTTCTGCGCATGCCCACCGAGGGCGCCCGAGATCGTATAGAGATATCGCTTGATCTTTTGACTCGCCGTCTTCTCGAAACGCTCGATCAGCTCGACGCGGTCAATGCGCGATATGCGCCCGACGTTCTCGTTCACGAAGAAGCGGATCTCGTCGAGTATCTCCTCGCTCTTGTACGCGACGTACCGCGACATCTCGATCATCGCCTCGTTCATGGCGTCTCCGATCCGCTCGCCGACGGAGGAAACCGCCGCGCCGCGCCGCTCGGCCTCGGCCGCGACCTTCTCCTCGTCGAGCTGGACGAGGGCGACG
Organism: Spirochaetota bacterium; assembly: GCA_029571425.1. GTDB lineage: Bacteria > Spirochaetota > Spirochaetia > Treponematales > Treponemataceae > Teretinema. Next base: position 5,349 of record JAKPSR010000308.1, read on the forward strand.
AGGGACGAGCCCTCTCCCTCTACGACGAGGGACTCGGCGACGAAGGGATGCTGGTTCAGCACGAACTCGATGTCCTCGGGGTATATGTTCTCGCCGCTCGCGCCGAGGATCATGTTCTTCGATCGGCCCTTGAGGGAAAGGCGGCCCTTCCGGTCGATCGAGCCGAGGTCGCCGGTGCGGAGCCAACCGTCGGACGTGAAGGTAGCGCGCGTCAGCTCGGCGTCGCGGTAATAGCCCTTCATCACGTTCGGACCGCGAACCACGAGCTCGCCCACCCCGGTCGCGGGATCGGGCGAGTCGATCCGGAGCTCGACGCCGGGCATCGCGGGCCCGATCGTCCCGGGGACCGTGATCCTGGGACCTGAACCCGCGAGCAGCGGCGAGGTCTCCGTGAGCCCGTACCCGATCGCGTAAGGAAAGCGCGCCTCCTTCATGAAGCGCTCGACCGCGGGGTCGACCTTGGCGCCGCCGATCCCGAAGAACTTAACCCTCCCGCCGAAGGTGCGCTTAAGGGAACGCCCGGCGATGCGGTTGAGCAACACGCGAAAGGGGGCGATCGCGTACAGGGCGCGGGTCAGCGGCCGGGACGTGAAGGTCGGGAGGACCTTGTTCTTGTATATCTTCTCCATGATGATCGGCACGCTGAGGATGATCGTCGGCCTGACCCGCTGGAGGGCGGGAAGGAGCGTCGTGACCGTCGGCGGCTTCTCGAGGTAGTAGATCGACGCGCCGTTCAGGAGGAACATCAGGAAGCCGATCGTGAACTCGTAGACGTGGGACATCGGGAGGAAGGATAGCCCGATGTCGTACTTGTTGATGCGCTGGAAGAACTGCCCGCCGATCGCGGTGAACACCAGGTTTTTGTGGCTGAGCTCGACGCCCTTCGAGCGCCCGGTGGTGCCCGAGGTGTAGATGATCGAGGCGGTGTCCTCCTCGCCGACGGAGACCTCGGGGGCGGAGCCGGAACGCGTCTCGGTTCCCCTCTCGAGGGCGAAATCCTCCGCCGAGAGGACGGTTACGAGCGCTGAGTCCGCCTCGCCCGCGATCTTCTCGCGAAGCCTCGGGTGGACGATCGCGGCCTTCGCTCCGGAGTGCGTCACGCAGGAACATGCCTCCTTCGTGGAGAAGTCGGGCAGAAGGGGCACCGCGACCGCACCGAGGGAGACGACGGCGAAGTAGGCGACGCCCCAGGCGGGGGCGCTTGGGCTGAAGATCATGACCCGGTCGCCAGCCGATACCCCAAGCCTCCACAGGCGATCCCGAAGGGAGGCGACGCGCTCGCCGAACTCGGTCCAGGCGAAGGGCTCGCCCGAGGCGAACGCGAGGGCGGGACGGTCGCCGAACTTGGCGACGGTATTGCGAAGGAGGGCGGGAAAGGTATATGCGCCCAGATCCTCGATGGTTTGCATTCAGTCTCCTTACAGCGACGCGGCTATACCGCTCTATCTGTCATACTAATAGTCGACAAAATTCGAAAAAATGTCAACAAAGAGGATGTAAAAAGAAAAAGCCGCCGACCCCGTGGGGCCAGCGGCTTTCGCCCTATAAACGTGGTTTACCACACCGAGTCGCGGACGAAGGTATCGTTCCGGTCATAGCCAACCGAGATGATCCCGATCTTGGTCTCCGTGTATTTCTCGATGAAATCCACGTAGGCCCGGGCCTCCGCCGGCAGGGCGTCGTAGGAGCGGCAGTCCTTGAGGCAGGTCTTCCATCCCTTGAAGTTCTTCAGGACCGGCTTCGCGGCGTTCAGCTCCTCGATCGAGGCGGGGAATTCCTCCGTGACGCGCCCGTCGATCGAGTAGGCGACGCAAGCCTCGATCTCGTCGAGGGTATCGTAGACGTCGAGGTGGGTCAGGACGAGGTCGTCGATGGAGTTCGAGCGGCAGGCGTAGCGGAGGGCGACGAGGTCAAGGTATCCGCAGCGCCGCGGGCGCCCCGTGGTGACCCCGTACTCGCGGCCGGTCTCGCGCACGTAGTGATAGAGCTCGCTCTGGCTGTCGGCGTCGAATTCGGTCGGCATCGGGCCGTTACCGACGCGGGTCGAGTAGGCCTTAAAGACCCCGAGGACCTTGTCGATCGAGCGGGGGCCGATGCACCCGCCGATGGCGGCGCCGGCGGAGGAGGAGAAGCCGGAGGATACGTAAGGGTACGTGCCGAGGTCAAGGTCGAGCAAGGCGCCTTGGGCGCCCTCGAAGAGGACGCGCTTCCCGCGCGCCTTCCAGAGCTCGCTCGTCAGGTTGACCTTCATCGAGAGGAGGCGGTCAAGGAAGGGGGCGAGGAAGGCGCGGTCCGCGTCCTCGAGCTCGTCCATCTTCTCCTTCCAGGTAAGGTCGGCGAGGCGGATGCCATCCCGCTCGCTCTTCATCGCGTAGGTGGTGCCGATCCCGCGGCCGGTGGTGCCGATCGGGCGTTTCCGCGCGGCGTCGCGCGCCTTGTCGAGCTCGCGGTAGCGCGGCAGGACGATATGCGCGCGGTCGGACACGAAGACCCGGCCCTCCCAGTCGATCCCGCGCTCCTTGAGCATGGCGAGCTCGGCGAAGAGGGCGTCCGGGTCAATGACCATGCCGGCGCCCAGGTATACCGTGTTGTTCGGGTGGAGGATTCCGGAGGGAACCAAGTGCAGGGCGTACTGGACGCCGCCCGAGACAATCGTGTGCCCGGCGTTCGCCCCGCCGGAAAAGCGCACGATACACTGGGATTCGCCGGCCAGATAGTCGACGATCTTTCCCTTGCCTTCGTCGCCCCACTGGGCGCCGATAACGACTACGTTCATGTATACCTACTTAATAGCGAGAGTAGTTCGGCGCCTCCTGCGTGATCGTTACGTCATGCGCATGGCTTTCGCGGAGCCCCGACGCGGTGATCCTAACAAATTTCCGGTACTTCTTCAATTCCTCCACGCTGCGGCAGCCGCAGTATCCCATCCCCTTGCGGAGGCCGGATACCATCTGGTGAAGGAAGCTCTTGAGCTCTCCCTTGTAGGGCACGCGACCCTCGATACCCTCCGGGACCGGGGTCTCGTCCTTGGCGATCCCGTAGCGGTCGCCCGAGCCGTCCTTGATGGCCCCGAGGCTTCCCATCCCGCGGTATTCCTTGTAGATCCTGCCGTCGAAGATGATCTCGCGGCCGGGGGCTTCCTTGAGGCCGGCGAAGAGGTTGCCGATCATCACGGCGTTCGCTCCCGCGCCGATCGCCTTGGAGATGTCGCCGGAGAACTTGATACCGCCATCGGCGATGATCGGGATGCCGGACTTCGCGGCTTCTTCCGCGCACTCGCAGACCGCCGAGAACTGGGCGGCGCCGACGCCGGAAACGATGCGGGTGGTGCAGATGGAGCCGGGCCCAACCCCGACCTTGACGGCGTCCGCCCCGGCGTCGATCAGGTGGCGGGTGCCCGCCGCGGTGGCCACGTTGCCGCCGATCACGG
>JAKPSR010000341.1 GCA_029571425.1 Spirochaetota bacterium
CGCACACCCACCTGGGGCTTCGCGGCGTCGCTGCTTGTGTTCGTGCTGATTGCCGTCTATCTGATTGCAGTCCTGCCCAAGCTGCGGGCAGGGCCGGCTGCGGTCGTCACGCTGGTGATCTTGGTTGCGCTGCTTGGCACCCACTTCGGCCTGATGATGGGCCCCGGCATCTGGGTCGATTATAAGGTAGGAGAGTAAGCTATGGCCATTAAAGCAAAGAAAGCCCAGCCCGCCAAGACGACGGCCATCGCCGACATCAAGGCCCGGTTCGAGCAGGTCAACGACTACATCTTCACCGAGTACCGCGGGATGACGGTCGAGCAGATCACCACGCTCCGCCACCAGCTTCGCGAGAAGGGATGCAGCTACAAGGTCGTCAAGAACAACTTCGCGCGCATCGCGTTCAGCGAGCTCGCGACCCCGGACGTCTCCGGCTACCTCGTCGGCCCGACCGCCATCGCCCTCGCGGGCGAGGACGCGAACGCCGTCGCCAAGGTGCTGTTCGACTTCGCGAAGGAAGTTCCCACGCTCGTGATTAAGGGCGGCCTCATCGGCGGCGAGATCTACGACAACAAGAAGATCGAGGCCTACTCGAAGCTCCCTGGCAAGAAGGACCTCATCTCGATGTTGATGTCCACGATGAACGCGACCACCTCCAAGCTCGCCCGCACGCTCCAGGCTGTCGCGGACAAGATGAAGGAAAGCGCGTAACGAAGGTAATCCGGGGAGACCCGGTTTATGGAAGGCGCCCGCAGGCTTCGCGGGGGCGGCGAAATCGCCGCTTCCGGCAGCTGTCGTCCTGCAGCGCTAAAAGAGCCCGGCAACGGGCATCGACCCCGTACGGAGTCGAGGAAGTAACGGTAAGGAGAAGATAATATGGCAGCTTTAACCAATGACCAGATTCTTGAGGCGATCGCGGGGATGACCATCCTCGAGGTGTCCGAGCTCGTGAAGGCGATGGAGGAGAAGTTCGGCGTCACCGCCGCCGCTCCCGTCGCCGTCGCCGCTGCCGGCGCTGCCGCCCCGGCCGCCGAGGAGAAGACGGAGTTCACCGTCACCCTTAAGGGCCTCACCGCCGACGACAAGAAGATCGCCGTCATCAAGGAAGTCCGGACCGTCACCGGTCTCGGCCTGAAAGAGGCGAAGGACCTGGTCGAGGGCGCCCCGAAGACCCTTAAGGAGAACGTCTCCAAGGACGAGGCGAACAAGATTAAGGAAGCGATCACCGCCGCCGGCGGCGTGGTCGAGGTCGCCTGATGCGACGAGGCGGCGTCCCGGGAAACGGGACGCCGACCCGGTCCGCGCGTTCGCTCCCCGGGGCTGCGCGCGGGCCCGAGATGCATCGAGTGTCTTTCTCAAAAGGTTCCCACGAGGAATTTCGGGGGGACCTTTTTGTAGTCTAGGCGGTTTCAGGAAGCGACCCGGCCCGGTCTTCGTCCGGCCTTGATCGCTTCCTCGAACCGCTTTCGGAAGGCCTGAGCGCGAGGCTATCCCCTCGCATTCTGGCCAGAGCACGTTTCTTTTAGGGGGTGTTGGATGCTCGCAAGGAATCAGGCGATCAACCGTCAGTATATCGGCAAGAATATCCGCAATTTCATGGAGTTGCCGGACCTCATCGACATACAGCTTTCGTCGTACCAAAAATTCCTCAAGCGCGGGGAATCCTCCGGCGACTCGGACGAGGAGGTTGGGCTCGAGGACGTGTTCCGCTCGACCTTCCCGATCGAGAGCCCGAACGGGGACATGCTCCTCGAGTACGAGTTCTACGAGCTCGACGAGGAGAACATCAAGTTCTCCGAGCTCGAGTGCAAGCAGAAGGGCCTTACCTTCGCCGTTCCCCTTAAGGCGCGCATCAACCTGATCTTCCAGCAGACGGGAGAGATCCGCCAGAAGGACATCTACATGGGGGACATCCCCCTGATGACCGACCGCGGCACCTTCATCATCAACGGCGCGGAGCGCGTCGTCGTCTCGCAGATACACCGGTCCCCGGGCGTCATCTTTAGCCACGAGAAGGGCATCTACTCGAGCCGCATCATCCCCTACCGGGGCAGTTGGCTCGAGTTCGAGATCGACCAGAAGAAAGAGCTGATCTACGCGAAGATCGACCGCAAGAAGCGGATCCTCGGCACCCTTTTCCTCCGCGCCCTCGGTTACGAGACGCGCGAGGACATCATCCGCTGCTTCTACAAGGTCGAGAAGATGAAGGTCTCCGACGACCGCGCGAAGCGCGATAAAATGGTTGGGCGCGTGCTCGCGTCGGCCGTCTTCATCAAGGCGGAGGACGGCTCGCAGAAGAAGCTCTACCGCGCCGGCGAGAAGCTGCACCCGCACAACATCGACGAGCTCGTGATGAACAAGGTCGGCGAGATCACGGTCATCAACTTCGAGGCCGAGGGATCGCTGAATTCCCCCATGGTTATCAACTGCTTCGAGCGCGAGGAGATTCGCTATTCCGGCAAGGACGCGGAGGGCGACGAGCCCACGAAGGAAGACGCCCTCTCCGCCGTCTACTCCGTCCTCATGCCCGGCGAGCCGATCACCGTCGAGTCCGCCGAGAAGGACCTCGTCTCGATGTTCTTCTCGAGCCGCCGCTACGACCTCGGCCGCGTCGGCCGCTATAAGCTGAACAAGAAATTCGACTACGCCGAGCCCGTGGCCGAGCATACCCTCGTGAAGGAAGACATCATCTCGACGATGAAGTTCCTCATCAAGGTGTACGTCGGCGACGAGTCCATCGACGACATCGACCACCTCGGCAACCGCCGCGTCCGCTCCGTGGGCGAGCTCATGACCAATACCCTCAAGACCGCGTTCTCCCGCATGGAGCGCATCGCGAAGGAGCGCATGAGCCTCAAGGAGACGGAGACGATCAAGCCGCAGGACCTGATCTCCATAAAGCCGATCGTTGCCGCGATAAAAGAATTCTTCGGCTCGAGCCAGCTCTCTCAGTTCATGGACCAGGTTAACCCGCTCGCCGAGCTGACCCACAAGCGGCGCCTCAACGCGCTCGGCCCGGGCGGCCTCTCGCGCGACCGCGCGGGCTTCGAGGTTCGCGACGTCCACTACACCCACTACGGCCGCATGTGCCCGATCGAGACCCCGGAAGGCCCGAACATCGGCCTTATCGTCTCGCTCGCGAACTACACGCGGGTGAACGACTACGGTTTCCTCGAGGCCCCGTACGTTAAGCTCGAGAACGGCGTCGTTACCCGCGAGATCGAGTACCTCTCCGCGATGGACGAGGATAAGTACTACATCGCGCAGGCCTCGACCGCCCTCGACGAGAAGGGTAAGTTCAGCGTCGACCAGATCCCCTGCCGCCGGCACGGTGACTACACGACGCGGAGCCCGAAGGAAGTCCAGTACATGGACGTCTCGCCGAAGCAGATCATCTCGGTGTCCGCCTCGTTGATCCCGTTCCTCGAGCACGACGACGCGAACCGCGCGCTCATGGGCTCGAACATGCAGCGACAGGCCGTCCCTCTCGTGTTCCCCGAGCCGCCGCGCGTCGGCACCGGCATGGAGGGCAAGTGCGCCTACGACTCGGGCGTCCTCGTCAAGGCGAAGCGGCCCGGCACGGTCGAGTACGTCTCGGCCGACAAGGTCGTCGTGAAGCCCGCCGGGGTCAAGGACGCTTCCGCCCGCGACGAGTATCCCCTGCTCAAGTACCAGCGCACGAACCAGGATACCTGCTATCACCAGCGCCCGATCGTCCTTCCCGGGCAGAAGGTTGAGAAGGGGACGGCGCTCGCCGACGGGCCCGCGACCTATCGCGGCGAGCTCGCCCTTGGGCGGAACATCCTCGTCGGCTTCGTGCCGTGGAACGGCTACAACTACGAGGACGCCATTCTCATCTCGCAGCGCGTGGTGAAGGACGACCTGTTCACTTCTATCCATATCAAGGAATTCGTCACCGAGGTCCGCGAGACCAAGCTCGGGCCCGAGAAGCTTACCCGCGACATACCGAACACGAGCGAGAAGAGCCTCGATAACCTCGACGCCGAGGGCATCATCCGCATCGGCGCTAAGGTCCGCTCGGGCGACATCCTGATCGGTAAGGTCACGCCGAAGAGCGAGACCGAGACGACTCCCGAATTCAAGCTCCTCAACTCGATCTTCGGCGAGAAGGCGAAGGAAGTCCGCGATAGCTCGCTCCGCGTCCCCCACGGGGTCGAGGGAACGATCATCGACGTCCAGCGCCTGAAGCGCACCGAGGGTGACGACCTGAACCCGGGCGTCGACGAGGTGGTCAAGGTCCTGATCGCCACGAAGCGCAAGCTCCGCGAGGGCGATAAGATGGCCGGCCGCCACGGTAACAAGGGTATCGTCGCGCGCATCCTCCCCGAGGAGGACATGCCCTACCTCGAGGACGGCACGCCGCTCGACATCTGCCTCAACCCGCTCGGCGTCCCCTCGCGAATGAACATCGGGCAGATCATGGAGTCGGAGCTCGGCCTCGCCGGCAAGTTCCTCGACCAGTGGTACGAGTCCCCGGTTTTCCAGTCCCCGTCGAACGATCAGATCGAGGCGAAGCTGAAGGAAGCCGGGTTCCCGACCAACTCGAAGGTTGCCCTGCGCGACGGCCGCACCGGCGTCCCGTTCGACAACCCGGTTTTCGTCGGCGTTATCTACTTCATGAAGCTGCACCACCTCGTCGACGACAAGATGCACGCGCGCTCGACCGGGCCGTACTCGCTCGTTACCCAGCAACCGCTCGGCGGAAAGGCCCAATTCGGAGGCCAGCGCCTCGGCGAAATGGAAGTGTGGGCGCTCGAGGCCTACGGCGCCGCGAACACCCTGCAGGAGCTCTTGACGATCAAGTCGGACGACATGAACGGGCGCTCCAAGATCTACGAGTCGATCGTCAAGGGCGAGCCCTCGACGGCCGCCGGCGTCCCGGAGTCGTTCAACGTCCTCGTGCAGGAACTCCGCGGCCTCGCGCTCGACTTCACGATCTACGACGCGAAGGGCAAGCAGATCCCCCTCACCGAGCGTGACGAGGAGCTGATCGCAAAAGCCGGATCGAATTTCTAAAGGAAGCGACATGAGAGACATTCAGGATTTCGACAGCCTTACCATAAAGCTCGCCTCGCCGGAGACGATCCGCGCGTGGTCGTACGGCGAGGTCAAGAAGCCGGAGACGATCAACTACCGCACCCTCCGCCCGGAGAAAGACGGACTTTTCTGCGAGCGCATCTTCGGAACGACGAAGGAATGGGAGTGCTATTGCGGCAAGTTCAAGTCGATCCGGTATAAGGGCGTCATCTGCGACCGCTGCGGCGTCGAGGTCACGCACTTCAAGGTCCGCCGCGAGCGCATGGGCCACATCGAGCTCGCCGCGCCCGTGTCGCACATCTGGTACTACCGCTCGGTGCCGAGCCGCATGGGCCTCTTGCTCGACCTTCAGGTCGCCGCCCTTCGCTCGATCCTCTACTACGAGAAGTACATCGTCATCGACGCGGGCGACACCGATCTCAAGAAGAACCAGCTCCTCACCGAGGAAGAATTCCACGAGGCGCAGGACCGCTACGGCGGCTCCTTCACCGCGGGTATGGGCGCCGAGGCGATCAAGACCCTCCTCGAGAACCTCAACCTCGACGACCTCGCGGCCGAGCTCCGCGCGAAGATGATCGAGAAGGGCGCGAAGAGCGACAAGCGCCTGCTGAAGCGCATCGAGATCGTCGAGAATTTCCGCGCCTCGGGCAACAAGCCCTCGTGGATGATCCTCGACGTGATCCCGGTGATCCCGCCGGAGCTCCGTCCTATGGTCCAGCTCGACGGCGGCCGCTTCGCGACGAGCGATCTCAATGACCTCTACCGCCGCGTGATCAACCGGAACAACCGCCTCAAGAGGCTGATGAGCCTCAACGCGCCCGACATCATCATCCGCAACGAGAAGCGCATGCTCCAGGAGGCAGTCGACGCCCTGTTCGACAACTCCAAGCGCAAGCGCGTTATCAAGGGCGCCTCCAACCGGCCGCTCAAGTCGATCTCGGATATGCTGAAGGGAAAGCAAGGCCGCTTCCGCCAGAACCTCCTCGGAAAGCGCGTCGACTATTCCGGACGCTCCGTTATCGTCGTCGGCCCCGAGCTCAAGCTCTGGCAGTGCGGTCTTCCGACCAAGATGGCGCTCGAGCTCTTTAAGCCCTTCATAATGAAGAAGCTCGTCGACAAGGACGTCGTCTACAACATCAAGAAGGCCAAGCTCCTCGTCGAGCAGGAATCCCCCGAGGTCTTCGCGATCCTCGACGAGGTCGTGCGCGAGCACCCCGTCATGCTGAACCGCGCGCCGACCCTCCACCGCCTCGGCATCCAGGCCTTCGAGCCCGTGCTCGTCGAGGGGAAGGCGATCCGCCTTCATCCGCTCGTCTGTAAGGCGTTCAACGCCGACTTCGACGGCGACCAGATGGCCGTCCACGTCCCGCTCACGCAGGCCGCGCAGATGGAATGCTGGACGCTCATGCTCTCGAGCCGCAACCTCCTCGACCCCGCGAACGGCAAGACGATCGTCTATCCCTCGCAGGACATGGTTCTCGGGCTCTACTACCTCACCAAGGTTAAGCCGAACGGGAAGGGCACCGGCCACCGCTTCACTAACGTCGACGAGGTCATGATGGCCGCCGAGTCCGGCGCCGTCGGCTGGCAGTCGCTCGTTAAGGTCGAATACCGCGGCGAGATGATGGACATCACCCCCGGCCGCCTGATTTTCAACGAGGAGATGCCCGAGGGCGTCCCCTTCGTCAACCATACCCTCGACGACAAGCAGATCCGCAAGCTCATCGAGAAGGTGCACAAGGACAAGGGGCCCTGGCTCACCGTCCAGATGCTCGACAAGCTCAAGGCCACCGGCTATAAGTACGCCACCTTCTTCGGCGCCACCCTCTCGATGGACGATATCATCGTCCCGGACGAGAAGACCGCCATGATCGACAAGGCGAACAAGGAAGTCGAGGCCATCCAAAAGCAGTACCAGCAGGGTCACATCACCCAGGACGAGCGGTATAACCGCGTCGTCGAGGTGTGGTCGAAGACCAACGAGGATCTCACCAACATCATGATGAAGACCCTCGAGGGGAATAAGGACGGCTTCAACACCATCTACATGATGGCCACCTCTGGCGCGCGCGGAAGCCGCAACCAGATACGCCAGCTCGCCGGCATGCGCGGCCTCATGGCCAAGCCGAACGGCGACATCATCGAGCTCCCGATCCGGTCGAACTTCAAGGAAGGCCTGACCGTTATCGAGTTCTTCATCTCGACGAACGGCGCCCGAAAGGGTCTCGCCGACACCGCGCTCAAGACGGCCGACGCCGGTTACCTGACCCGCCGACTCGTCGATATCGCGCAGGACGTCGTCGTGAACGAGGACGACTGCGGCACGATCAACGGAATCGAGTACACGGCGATCAAGGAAGGCGACGAAATCGTCGAGGCCCTCCACGACCGCATCGCCGGGCGCTATACCCTCGAGCGGGTTAAGCACCCGATCACCGGCGACGTCATCATCGACGTCAACGAGTACATCGACGACGAGAAGGCGCTCGAGATCGAGGCCGCCGGCGTTGAGTCGGTCAAGCTCCGCACGGTGCTCACCTGCGAGTCGAAGCACGGCGTCTGCGTTAAGTGCTACGGCCGCAACCTCGCGCACAACAAGATCATCGAGATCGGCGAGGCGGTCGGCATCATCGCCGCGCAGTCAATCGGCCAGCCGGGAAC
>JAKPSR010000346.1 GCA_029571425.1 Spirochaetota bacterium
CTCATGCTCTCGCTTCACATGGCGCAGGACTCATTCGGTACGGCCACAAACGTGACGACCGACGGCGCCATCGTGATGCTGGTGGAGCACCTGAGCGGGAAGAAGAAATAGCGTCGCCCGCGGCTATTTGAGGAGCTTCGCCCGGCGTTTCTTCTCGGGATACACGGGCTCCCCCTCGTCGACCAGCCTGAGGTCGTTCGCCACCACCGGCTTCGCCGATGCCACGAGCGTGTCGACCTCGTTCACGGCGAAGACGAGCTTGCGCCTGGCCGCGATTTTACTTGCGGAAAACGACTTCTCGTAACGGTACATAACGAGCAGATCGCCGGGGGAAACGCCGTCGAAGCTTCCCAGGTTGACCACGATCGCGTCGTCCCCCGCGGAAAGCACACGGCCGCGGTACGGTACGGCGGAATATATGCGGCGCGCGGCACGAAGCGCGAGCCGGGAAAGGTTGTCCTTGCCCGATTCGGTCAGATCGAATTCGTCGATGACCACTCCCTTCGAGAGATCCATCACCCTGAAATTCGCGGACAGGTAGCCGTTCGCATCGCGATACGATCCGTACACGACGATCCGCGCGCGGTCGGGGTCATCATCCCTGAACACTCCGGCCAGTTTCTCGAGGTTGTCCCCGAGAAAGGCCTCGCCGTCCTTCATTCCCCGGACCATCTCCATTCGTTTCCCCGGTCCCACCGCGTCCTGGCGGCCGAACTGCCCCAGGGTGAAGCTGAGATACTGCGCCAGCACCGCTCCCGCGTCGTGGTAGGTGGCGATCCCCGCGGCGGGCCACAGGTTGAGCACCACCAGGCCCGGAACGTCGCGCGGCGGCGGCTCCTCGTAGAAACCGGCCCTGAAGTACAGACGGTCGCGCCTCTTTATGACCGCGGTGGCGAGCTGGTCCTGGAGCCGTTCGTCCGGGTACATGCGCAGGAGCGCTTTCTGCTCGTCGAGGAAGAACTCGTAGTAATCGAGCGTTGAGTAGTAATCGCGCAGGGTCTCGCGCGCCTCCCGGTGCATCGGGTTGAGATAGAGCGCTCGCCGCAGGTGGAGCATGACCTCGTCGGCCAGGTTGTCCTTCGCCTTTCTCCGCGCGCGCGCGTAGTGTTCGTTCGCGTATCCCACGCGCAGGGGGTTCCCGATCTTGATGTCGCCGAGCGCGAGCACATCCTCTATCTTCGACTGGACCACGTCGTCGGATGGCGCGTAGGTAAGCGCCTTCGCGTATTCGTCTATGGCCTTCTGCGTATCGCCGGAGCGTTCGTAGGCCAGCCCCATATGGTAGAGCGTTACGGAATTGCGCGAGAACGCGGCGAGCGATTTCCGGAAATACTCCAGCGCGTCGCCGCCCCGGTCGAGGGCGAGGGACACGTAGCCCATGGCGCGGTTGGCCTGGTAATTTTCGGGCTGGATGGCCAGCGCGCGTCCGAACTCCTCGCGCGCCTCGTCCAGGTAATCCGCGTCGTCCGTTCGGAGGTAATTGCGGTAATGGATCTCTCCCGCCTTCACGTACGCGTCAGGGAGCTCGCGGTCGGACTCCATGGCCTTCTCCACGTACACGCGCGCCTCGGACGGCCGGCCGTCGTCCGTCTTGATGTCGGCCATGAGAAGGAGGGACTGGTAATGGTACGGGTTGACGCGCAGAATGCCCT
>JAKPSR010000365.1 GCA_029571425.1 Spirochaetota bacterium
CGGGCGCCTTCCGCTCCCGCGAGCGAGCCCGCGGCGAGTCCCGCCCCCGTAAACCCGGATTACGAGCTCATCCAGCAACTCCTCGCGCGCATTGCCGAGATCGAGCGCAACCCGGACGCCGCGTCAGACGAAGAACTCGAGCGGCTGAACCGCTCCCTCGACGAGATGATCAGGCGGCTCGAACGATGACGGACCTTCATGGCTAAGACCGTCCTCGAGCGCGCGAAGCGGGCATTTACGCGTCGTCGGTATTCCGACGTCATTACCATCCTCGAGCCGGAGATCCTGACCTACCGCGACTCCTTCCCCTACTATTACTATCTCGGGCTTTCCTGCCTGCACACCGGGGACGTCGGCGGGGCGTCGTCGTACTTCCAGCGCGCGCGCCAGATCAGGATGCGCGACCCCGACCTTCTCGCGGCGCAGGCGGCCCTGTACCTTAGGCGCGGGGACACGCACCAAGCCGTCGAGTATTATCTTGAGGCGCTCGAGTACGCGCCGGGGCATCGGCTCGCGAAGGGCGCGCTTGAGTTCATACGGGCGAAGGGCGACGCGGAGACGATCGCCGCCCTCGTCGAGACCGGCAAGATTACGCGGTTTTACCCCAAGCCACAGGGCTTTCGCGTGCCCGTGCCGGCTCTCGTCGTCGTTCTCGCGGCCCTCTGCGTCGCGGCCGCCATCAGGCTCGTCGGCCCGACGATCAAGGACGCAGCCACGTCGGGCGCGCGCGCGGACCTTACCGCGATCGAGCTTGCCCCCGGCGAGCGGCGCGACCCGGTCGAGCTTGGCGGCACGTATCGGTACATACTGACCGAGGCCCAGGTGATCGACGCCTACGCGAAGGCCCGGCGGCACTTTCAGGCATACCGCGACAACGCGGCCCAAATCGAGATCAATCGCATCCTCTCGTCGAACGCCCAGGCGTCGATCAAGCAAAAGGCCCGGCTTCTGATGTCCTATCTCGCGGAGCCGCGATTCGACACCGTCACGGACGTTCCCTCGTACGCGGAGGTGTCAGCCGACGTCCCGCTGTACCTCGACTGCTGGGTGCTCTGGAAGGGGATGGCGACCAACCTAAGGCAAACGGATTCGTCACTCTCGTTCGATTTTCTCGTCGGCTACCACACGCGCGATAAGCTCGAGGGCGTCGTCCCCGTCTCGTTCGCGTCCGTCATATCGGTCGACCCGGAGCGTCCGCTCGAGGTGCTCGCGCGCGTCTCGACCGATGGTGGGAAGCTCGTGCTGAAGGGCGGGGGAATTCACCAAGCGCAGGCACCGGGTCCGTAGTAACGGACGCCGTAGTAACGGGCTTCCGCAGTAACGGGCTTCCGCGGTAGCGGCGACCCGACAAATCAGGAATCAGCGAAGGTACTCGATCGGGGTGAAGGAATCGATGAGCGCGCTCATCTGGCGCTCCGTCGCGATCGTGTGCACGATCTCGGCGCTTAAGGGGGCCGAGTCGATCACCTCGAGGAAGGGAAGCCGCTCACGCGCGGCGTCGCAGGGCACGGTGTCGCACACCACGAGCCTTCCGAGGAGACCGCGGTCCTTGAGCTCGAGCAGTCGGTCGACGGCGGGGTCGGAGAGGACGGGATGGACCGCCATCACGTTGATCTCGCGGAGTGATCGGTGCGCGAGCTCGCCGACCAGGCTATAGACGGAGTTACCGGTATCTATCATGTCGTCGACGATCCACGCCGTCCGTCCCTCGAGAGGGACTGCCGAAAGGACGCTGACCGATTCCACCGCGTTCGCGCGCCGGTAGTCCCGCTGCTTGTGCGCGACGACGAGCTCGGCCCCGAACGCGAGGGCGAACCGCCGGGCGAGCTTCTCGCCCCCCGCGTCGACCGAGCAAAAGAGCCAGTTTCCGGCTACCTCCTCGTCGAGGATGCGCCGCGTTCGGATCGCGGTGTCGCACAGGTGCCGCTGCAGGAGGCTAATGGCGGAGATGTCGTCGACCGCGCAGAGACAGGGATCGAAGATCGTCTTCGACTTGTCGGAGTGGAGTTGATAGGTGATTAAGTGGTCGGCGCCGAGCGAGACGAGCGTTTTGTAGTGGATCCAAAAACCGACCGAGTTGCGCCGGGTGGTGCGGTCCGAACGGCTCGAGGATATATAGGGCTCGAAGACGACGATCTTCTTCGCCTGCGAGCGCCTGAGCACGTCGACGGCGTGGTAGAGCTCGGCCTTCGCCCCCTCGACGGAATGGCCGAGGCCCGATCTCGCGCAGGCCGCGAATAGGAACACGACCTTCCCGCGGACGGACTTATGGAGCTCGACTTCCATCTCACCGTCCGCGAAGCGGAGAACCGATAATTGGTCCGTATAGTCGAAATCCGCGTCCTCGAGGCCGAATTCGGCCCGGTTTCGGAGGGCGGCGACGACCTTTTTCGCGTACTCGAGGCAGGGGCCCGTCGCGAGGACGTGGAAGGCGGATACCATGGGCCAAGGATACACCCCTTTTCCCGTTCGCGAAAGCTGTATTTTTTCGCCGGGATTTGATACAATAGGGGCCGAACCGAAGGGAAAACGTCGATAGGGAGTCCGGGAGGGAAGATGGCAAAGACGATGGCAGAGGCGGGCGCGACCGCCGAGGTGGGGGAGAAGCTCAAGGCGCTCGAGGTGGCGCGTCTCCAAATCGAAAAGCAGTTCGGCCAGGGCTCCTTGATGAAGCTCGGCACCAACGCCGACGCGGCGGGCATCGAGGTGATACCCTCCGGCAGCATCCTTCTTGACGAGGCCCTTGGCATCGGCGGCTACCCGAAGGGGCGCATCATCGAGATCTATGGCCCTGAGTCCTCGGGCAAGACGACCCTCGCCCTGCACGCGATCGCCGAAAGCCAGAAGCTCGGCGGGATCGCGGCCTTCATCGACGCCGAGCACGCCCTGGATCCCCAGTACGCGAAAGGCCTCGGCGTAAACATCGACGAGCTCTGGGTCTCTCAGCCGGACACCGGCGAGCAGGCGCTCGAGATCGCCGAGAGCCTCGTTCGCTCGGGGGCGGTCGACATCATCGTCATAGACTCGGTCGCCGCCCTGACCCCGCAGGCGGAGATCGAGGGCGACATGGGCGACTCGCACATGGGCCTCCAGGCCCGCCTGATGAGCCAGGCCCTGCGCAAGCTCACCGGCATCATCGGCAAGTCGAAGTGCATCATCGTCTTCATCAACCAGATTCGCATGAAGATCGGGGTGATGTTCGGGAACCCGGAGACCACCACGGGCGGCAACGCCCTGAAGTTCTACGCCTCCGTGCGCCTCGAGGTCCGCAAGATCGAGACCATCGACAAGGGCGAGGACGACGCGGTCGGCAATCGCGTTCGCGTCAAGGTCGTCAAGAATAAGGTCGCTCCCCCGTTCCGCAAGGTGGAACTCGACATCATATTCGGTAAGGGAGTCTCCGCCGTAGCCAGCCTCCTCGACGCGGCGGTGAAGCATGAGTTCATCGACAAGAAGGGCGCTTGGTACTCGGCCGGCGAGGAGAAGATCGGGCAGGGAAGGGAGAACGCTATCGTTTTCCTCGAGCAAAACCCCGAATTTCGAGCCCAGGTCGAGACGAAGATCCGCGAGAAGCTCTTCCCCGGCCAAGCCCTCCGCGCGGCCCAAGCGGCCCAGTCCGCCCAGTCCGCCCAAGCGTCCAAGGAAAAACCGCCCGCCGGCGTGACCGCGGGCGCGAAGGGAGCGGAAAGCGCCAAGGCCGCGCGCGCGGCGAAGGCGGACTCGGCCGCCGAACCCGCCCCCGACGGGGCGCTTTTCTAGGGGATGGCCCGCGTCTTCCTCGGCCTCGGGTCCAACCGGGGGGACTCGCTCGCCATCATCCGCTCCGCCGTCGACGAGCTTTCCCGCTCGCTTGGCGGCGTCGCGGTCTCGTCGGTGTACCTGACGAAACCGCTGGATCTCGAGGACCAGGACGATTTCTATAACCTCGCGATGTCAGGCGACTTCGCGGGGACGCCGCGCGAGCTCCTTGAGCTTGCGCACGCGGTCGAGGCGCGGCACGGGCGCGACAGATCGCGGGAGGTGCCGAAGGGCCCACGAACCCTCGACGTCGACATTGAGCTCTTCGGCTCGCTCGTCGTACGCGAGGATGGACTCGAGGTCCCGCACCCCCGACTCGCCGCGCGCCGGTTCGTCCTCGAGCCACTGCTCGAGATCGCGCCTGAGTTAAAGGACCCGGAGACGGGCGAGCCCTACGCGGCGAGCCTTCGCCTCCTTGGGGACCAGGGAATACGAAAGATAGGGAGTCTGCATGGAAACCGAAACGACCGCCGTTGATTCCTCGAACACCTTCAGGGTCAACGACTTCGAGGGCCCCCTCGACCTCCTCCTCTTCCTGATCAAGAAGAACGAGGTTAACATCTACGATATTCCCATCGCCCGGATCACCGAGCAGTACCTTGATTACCTCGACTACGCGCTCTCGACCGACCTCGCGAACCTCACCGAATTCTACGCGATGGCCGCGAACCTCCTGTACATAAAGAGCCGCATGCTACTTCCGGTCGAACTCACCGACGACGAGGACGAGATCGACGACCCGAGGCGCGAGCTCGTCGACAAGCTCATCGAGTACCAGAAGTACAAGAAGCTGTCCGAGTTGATGGAGGACAAGGAAAACGAGGCCGAGTGGGTCTTCGAGCGGAAGAAGATGCAGCGCGCCTTGCCGTTCGGCGAGGACGACCTCTGGGAGCGGGTCGACACTTGGGAGCTCTTGAAGACGTTCTCGAACCTCGTCTCGAGCTACAACTCGGAGCGGATCATCGACCTCTACGAAGAGGTCTCGGTTAACGAAAAAATCGCCCTGATGAACGAGATCCTCGAGCAGAAGGGTGAGTGCCTTTTCACGGACCTTATCGTCCGGAAGGGCAACCTGATGGACATCGTCTGCGCCTTCATGGCCCTACTCGAGGCGGTGAAGTTCCGCATGGCCAGCGTCTGGCAAAACCGGATGTTCGGGGACATTAAGATAAAGCCGTGGGAGAAGGTCTCCGCCGAGGAGATCGAGATTACCGTCGAAGGCTAGCGATCGATGATGGAGTACAAGATGGAAAAGGAAATGGCCCTGATAGAGTCGATACTGTACCTGGAGACCGAGCCTCTCGACGAGGCGTCCCTCGCCCGGATCACGGGGTTCTCGAAGGAAGTCGTCGACGAGGCGATCGCCGCGCTCCGCGAGCGGTACGACGACGAGTCCCACGGGATCGAGCTCGTCCGCATCTCGGGCGGCTGGGCGGTGAGCCCGAAGAAGGAACTTTGGGAGAGCCTCAAGGACCGTTACGGCAAGAAGAACGACAATCGCCTCTCTCGCGCCGCGATGGAGACGCTCTCGATCATCGCCTATTCCCAACCGATCACCCGTTCAGAGATCGAGGCGATTCGCGGGGTCTCGGCCGACAATATGATCCGCCTGCTCGTGGAGAAGGAACTGATCAAGGAAGTCGGAAAGAAAGACGTGCCGGGAAAACCGATACAGTTCGGCACCACCCGCGAGTTCCTCAAGCTATTCCGCCTGAACAGTATCGCCGACCTTCCGAAGCTCGACGAGACAGAGAGCGAGCGCTTTGAACTCTCCCGATAACAGCGAGGAGCAAGCCTCGCCCGGGGCCGATGGTTCGGACGGCGCCGGCAATGACTCTCGGGTTCGTCTTCAGCTATACATCGCCCGGGCAGGAAT
>JAKPSR010000374.1 GCA_029571425.1 Spirochaetota bacterium
CTGAGACCTTGCGCCAACCGGAACCCGATAAAAGATTATACGGGGGAACAGATCCTGTAATACCATTCGTAAGAGATTTTGCAGTTAATGTGATTGTATCAAGTGGGTACGGATCCTCGCCCGCGACGACGCTCGGGTCCTCGCGTACCCACACGGAGAACTCGTATATCCCCGACTCGAGCGTAAGCGCGGTTTGGGTTCGCGTAAGCCTAAGCCGCACGACGGCGCCGGCGGACATCGTGAGCCGGGCGTTATCGATCCGAAGATTGGTAAAACTGGATTCGTCCGTCGAGGGCCGAAATCGGAAACCGAAGGGCGAAATAGAGGATGTGGGAACGACGAAAATAGAATCAACGCTCACGGTCCCCTGCTCCTCGGTATTCAAGAATATCTTTCCCTCATCGGGGGACGTAACCGAAACGTTCATCGCAAACCGGTACGACGCCAAGCCAGCGGCCGCCGCTTCAAGCGAGGGCGTCCATTCGATGTACTCCCCCGAACCCGCGCTTAAGCGCATGAGGTAGGCACCTGAGCTGGGGGGATCCTGGATTCTGGTCCAGGTAGCAGTGCCGCCGCTTGTCGTCCAGGCGCCGCCATTCCCAACCTCGAAGTCCCCATCGATGGCGAGGTTATCAAGCTCAAGGCGGTACACCGGGGCGGTCGGGTCAAGGCCCGCGGGCACGGACGGATAATCGCCCGCCGTTTGCCCCAAGGACGTAAGGCCAAGGAAATCATAATGATTGGTCGTCCATCCCGACGCGTAGCGGTACGCGCAATCCCAGCTTCCGGTCTCGGCGAGGGCGGGCACGGCATCGTCGGCGCCGACGAATTGGTCAAACCCGATGCCGGCTATAAAATTAGTGGAGTAATACTCGTCGGGAAAGGGGCGCTCATACTTAAAAAGGTCGCAGCCCGGGAGGAAGAGGAGTCCCAAAGCCAAAAAAAGGGCGAACCGGCGAAACCTTCGTTTCATATCGTGGTTTAAGTATACCCCATCGCGGCCTCATTGACAAACGCCCTAAAAAGGTGAATGCTCAAGGTCTGTATGGGTATCGATAATAGACAAACCCCGCGCTTTCGCGACTTCGCGCGGGCTAAGATAGAGGGGCTCTGCCAACTTCCCGGCATCCTCGCCGACGTCAGCCGTACTGGTTGCCGCGTCCGCTTTTCGCACCGACTCGAGGTCGACGTCGACCGCGAGTACACCCTAACCGTCCTGCCCGCCCTCCGTTCCGGCATTCGCGAATTCGACCTCATCGTCAAGCCGGAATGGGTCCGATCCTCCGGGGATTCCCTCGATATCGGTTTTTCGATCCTCCATTCCCCCGGGATCCGCGATTTCGCGAAATACGTCAGTATCTTGGCCCGTGAGGAGGAGGAAGAGCTCCAGGAAGCGTGAAGGTGCGTTACCTTCCCGGCCATGCCTGGCTCGCCGTCCCCGACCATCGCCAAAACCTCCTCGATGAGCTGAATATCGATCCCGAAAATCCCGGTGAATCCGTCATTTTACGCGACGATCTCGTCTACCAAGACCTTCCCGCAGGCGAATCCCCTCCCTTCGCCTTTTGGCACCGCGTTCGCCTTGAGCGCCCATTTATCGCCGAATTCGACTCCATCAGCGAGGCTGCAGCGATCTTACGTGGTATTCAGCGGAATTGGGCGCACTACCCCCTTTCATCCTTCCGCCGGGCCGAGTTGATCAAGGATAAGCTGCCGTACGTCAACGAAAAGCCCCGGGAGTTCCCGTATCAGGTCCCCCTCGCCCCGATGGGGGTATGGACCCTGCTTGACGCCCATACCCTGTTCGCCTCGGCGGAAACCTCGAGCCCCTTTCCCGCAGGAGAAATCCGATTCGTCGAGGATCACGAAAACCCACCGAGTCGGGCATACCTGAAGTTATACGAGGCGCTGTGCTGGGTGGATTATTTGGGGCGAAGTCGAGTGGGGAATGAGACGACTATACCTACCGGTAGGTATATAGGGCCTTCTCCAGGCACAAAGGTCATCGATGCCGGTGCCTGCCCAGGCGGTTGGACGTGGGTCCTCGACCGACTCGGCGCCGAGATCACGGCCATCGACCGTGCCCCGCTCGCTCCCGCCCTAATGACCAAGCCCTCGATCCGGTTTATCAAGCACGACGCCTTTACCCTTTCCCCGGCCGAACTTGGCCCCCAGGACTGGGTATGCTCGGACGTTATCTGCTACCCGCCGCGCCTCCTTTCCTGGGTGCGCTCCTGGCTCGACTCTGGGCTTTGCTCGAATTTCATCTGCACGATCAAGATGCAGGGCCCCGCCGACCACGAGACGACCCGAGCCTTCGCCGAGATACCGGGAAGCCGCGTAATCCACCTGACCGCGAACAAAAACGAATTAACCTGGATCAGGCTCGGATAAGAGTACCGTTCGCCCTCCCCTCCCCATGCCTTTTTTTTTCCGCTATACTGACTGTATTCACGCGCGCGGGCGTATAAACCGCCGGAGGCATTTTATCATGGTAGACGTCGTATCCGTCCTTTCCGAGTGCCGGGCCTTGCTGACCGGGCATTTCCTACTGTCGTCGGGCAAACACTCTTCTCAGTATTTTCAGTGCGCCCGACTCCTCCAGTACCCGGACCGGGCCGCGGAGGTTATCAAGATCGTCGCGGACCGCTTGAAGAATGAAGTCGCCGCTGGTCGTCTCGCCATCGACTCCGTGATCGGCCCGGCGATGGGCGGTATCGTGGTCGCCTATGAGCTTGGCCGACAGATCGGGAAGCCCGCCTTCTTTACCGAGCGGAACGACGAGGGGACGATGACCCTCCGCCGCGGCTTCGAGATCGCGCCCGGGGATCGGATCGTGATCGCGGAGGACGTCGTAACCACCGGGAAGTCTACCCTTGAGACCGCCGAGCAGATAAAGGCGCTCGGTGGCGTCGTCGTCGCGTCGATCTGCGTCGTAGATCGGCGTCCAGCCGACGCCGCGGAGCCCTTCCCCTGGCCCTTGTACGCCGCCCTTCGCCAACCCGCCGTCCTTTGGGACGCTGCCGACTGCGCTCTTTGCAAGGAAGGCAAAACCCCTGCGGTTAAGCCCGGCTCGCGAAAGGTGTTCGCGTAACGCTTCCTCTCTGAGCAAGACAAAAGACGGCCCTGGCCGTCTTTTTTTACATTGTATCTCCAAACTAAACGTCGTCAAAGGTATAGTATATTCAAAATCGCTAATTACTTTAAAAAGGAGATACCATGTATCAAAAACGATTTTACACTGTACTTCTGCTTCTTGCCGTCCTGTTCCTTCCTTTCATTGGTTGCTCATCTAGTTCAGGCGGTAGCGATACCCCCGACATACCCCCCGCGATCGAGCTTCCTACGATGGATACCATCGTGGGATCCTGGACCATTTCTGAGACCACGGATAAACGCGATGAAAAAGACTATGACCGAGACAAGAATGTGGACGAGATCATCGGCCAAGAAACGGAAAGTATTACGTTCACGTTCAACGCTGATGGCACATTCCTCGCAACCCAAAAAGAGAGCGTGGAATACATCTCAGGTTTCTACCCAAATTCCATTGCCTACGGATTGAAAAAAGGATCCTATAGCATCAGCGCAGACGGTATTCTCACGATCAACCTCGCGGGCGAAGCCTTCACTAATTCCATTGAAGACCCAGACAAGATCGTCTGGACAGCCACGACTAGCATGGAGTCGGTCTCCTACGCGATTATAGGCAATGCCCTGTATCCGTACGTTTTCTCGCGAGTCGGCGATGGATCGGGACTCGTCGGGACTTGGGAAGGCTTCTCATCCAGCCAAGATTCCCCGAGCGATCCGATCGAGTACGAGCGGACGCTCATCGAGATCACCGAAAGCACA
The DNA here is from genome assembly GCA_029571425.1 of Spirochaetota bacterium. Taxonomy (GTDB): domain Bacteria; phylum Spirochaetota; class Spirochaetia; order Treponematales; family Treponemataceae; genus Teretinema. The sequence goes on from JAKPSR010000374.1 coordinate 3,856, forward strand.
ATAACCAAACAGAATTATTACAAGGATACGGACGAGTGGGTCCTTGATGATGAAGAAACCTACGCATATGCGCCGCGCACCGCCACGACGATTACCGTAACCGCCGAGCCCGGCACCGTGAACGAGGAAACCTACGTGGCCAATTGTTTCCTTGACGAGGATTTTCTGTATATCGATTACGACGACAACAATCTTGTTCTCGTCAAGGACGACAGCAGACACGCCGGGCGCTAACGCCTCGATAGTCGCGCATCAGGCCCGCCGCGCGCGGGCCTTTTCTTTTCCCCCGCGCTGTGCTATTAAATAGTTGTATGTCGAAACAATTATCGCAAGCCCAGCTCGTCCGGGCGATGCGGATCAGCGTGTTCTCGGGATCGGCCTCGGTGGTGTGGCAGCTGGTGTGCTCGATCCAGCCGCTGTTCAACGTCTTCTTCCAAAATTACCTTGGGGCGACGGCGGGACAGCTCGGCCTCTTAGTGGCGATCATACAGCTCGCCGGGGCCTTCCAGATTCTCGGCATCTTCCTCCACGGCTGGCTCGGGCGCAAAAAGCCGATCTTCATGATCGGCCACCTCTTTCACCGCGGGCTGACGGCGATCATCGCTTTCGTGGCGTTCTATATCGCGCGAGGCGGCTCGAACTCGCGCGGTATCCTCGTCATCACGGTGGCGATGGGGATATCGTGGTGTTTCGCGAACGCGTCGAGCGCGTGCTGGTGGGGATGGGTCGCCGACCTTTTCCCGGAGTCGATGCGCGGGGAGTTTTTCCTTAAGCGATCGTCGATCATCCAGATAGTCAACATCGTGTGGTTTTTCGTCGCGAGTACCCTGCTCGACATCTTTCCCCGCGAGTCGTCCCTCGCCGTTTTCGGGGTGATCATCTCGGTCGGGGCCTTCGCCGGCCTCCTCGATATCGTGAGCCAGGCGGTGACCCCGGAGATACTGCCCGACGAGAAGCCCGCGTTCGAGGCGGCGACGGCATTCGAGCCGTTGCGCAATCGGGGCTTCGTCCAGTACGCCGTCGCGATCGGGCTCGCGACCTTCTCGATGAACCTAATCGGCCCGTTTCAGTCGCCCTACATCGTGAACCCGTCGACGATCGGCGCGCCGACGACCTGGCTCGGCATCATGTCGATGCTCTCGCAGCTTCTCTGGGTAATCTGCGCGCCGTTCTGGGGCGCGATCATGGACCGCTGGGGCCGTAAGCCGGTCGTCATCGCGGGTACCTGCCTCGTCCTCGGTTGGCTCGGTTACCTCGTGGTGACGCCGGGAAATTACTTCATCGTGCTGCCCCTCGTCGCCGTCGTCTCGGGATTCCTCTCGCCCGCGTTCTGGGAAGGCTCGTACCAGATGATGCTCTCCCTTTCCTCGGAGCGTAACCGGGTGTCCTACGTGGCGTGGTACCTGGCGATTGTGGGACTCGTGTCGGCGCCTGGGTCTCTCGCGGGAGGACTTCTCTCGGACGCCCTTGTTTCCTTTCGCGTGTCGGCGGGCCCGCTCGCATTCGGCAACTTTCACGCGGTGCAGCTCCTCTCCATCCTCCTCTGCCTCGGCTGCGCCTTCCTGATCAGCCGCGTGCGCGAGGGATCGGAGAAACCCTTCGGCTTCGTCGTGGGGCAGCTCGCGAACCCGCAGATATTCAAGACCTACCAAGGGCTCGCCGGGCTCGGGCGAAGCGGCGACGCGCGCTCGAGCGCGGAGATACTCCGCTCATTCTCGGGCGAGGCCTCCCAGCTCGCCGTCCGCGATATCGTCGATCGGCTCGACGATCCGGACGCGACGGTCCAGGAGGAGGCGGCGCGCGCCCTCGGGCGCATCCCCTCGCCTCAGTCCGTCGATGCGCTAATCCTTCACTTACTCGACCACTCCTCCGCGATCCGCGCGCAGGCGGCGCGGTCCCTCGGCAAGATCGGCGACCGAAAGGCGGTGGGCGCCCTCGTCGGCTGCCTTTGGGAAGAAGGGGAAGAGCTCCAAAAGGCGTGCGTCGAGGCCCTCGCCGAGATCGGCGACGAAGAGGCGATCGACGGGGTGATGCGCTTCCTCCGCGAGAGCAGAACGGACCAATCTCGGCTAATCGGATCGGCGGCGGCGTCTCGGCTCGGGGTGTACGAGGCGGCGTGGGAGATATTCCCCGCACTTCTCTCGGCGAAAACCCGCGCGGCCCGGAAGCGCTACGCGATCGCGATGGCGAACCTACTCGGGAAACCCGGCGAGTTTTATCAGTACGTCAGCGGGTCGACGAACGCCCTCGTGTCGCGCCGCAAGCGGCTCTTCGCGCGCTTCCTGGCGAACGTCGACGAGGTGTACGCCCGGGTGCGGGGACGCACGCCCGCCGAGGGTGTCGCTCGCGCGCGGCTTCGCGCGGGGGAAGCGTCCGCGATACGAGCGGCCGTCGAGGGCGAGAGGAACGAGGAAGCGCTTCGCCTGACGATCTCGTTCGCAGATGGGCTCTGCGCCGACATCTTCGGCGAGGGGTGGAACCGCGACGCCCTGTTCCGGGTCGACCAAAAGCTCGGGATATTCGCCTGGATGATGGAGCGCGCGCGGCGTTTCCTCGACGAGCCTGGCGAGGCGCCCGAGGAACGCGAGGACGCCGCCCGAACCGTCGTCCTTCTCGCCGTCTACTTCCTCTCGGAGTATTGAAAAAACGCGTTGACCGCGCGGTAGAAACGGCCCTATACTGGGACCATGATAACGCTCGAGAACATTAACGTCCGCCCGGACCTAAAGTCCGCGTTCTCCTACCGCCAGATCGGCTCCCTGACCCGCGAGGTCGAGCCGATCGACGTCAGCGCGTCGGTTGAGTCCGTAATGGACTTTTTCCAAAACAACCCGACGCACACGGCCCTTCCGATCGAGCGGAACGGCGCCCTCCTCGGGATACTCGGCCGCTCCGACATCGAGCGCCTATCGGAATCGGCGTGGGCGCGCTTTTGGCAGAAGGAACTCGACGCCTACATCCAAGCGCCGCTCGTCTCCCTGCGCGCCGACGATTATATCGAGAAGAACGTCGAGCAGGTGCTTGAGCTTAATACCGAGAAGGGCGCGCGGCACTTCGCCGTGTTCTATCGCAAGAGCTTCTTCGGCATCGTCAATCTGCAGGACATGCTCGCGCGCATCACCGAGATGCGCGCCCAGGAGATGGAGAAGGCCCGTCAGGTGCAAAAAAACCTCCTTGAGTCCTCTAACTGCCCGAAGGACGGGCGCTACTCCCTTATCGCGTGGAACCGGATGGCGAGCGAGGTAGGCGGGGATTTCTACAAGGACTTTTGCCTTGACGGCGGTTCGCGCCGCGTCATCGGTTGCTTCGACGTGTCGGGAAAGAACCTGGCGGCCTCCCTGTCGACGATGGCGGTCGGCGCCTTCTTCTCTGCACTCAAGCACTTCGACATCGGCGGGAAATTCGGCCAAGAGCTGACGCGCCGACTTGACGGCTTCGTCGACGACCTTACGCCTCCCGACACATTCATCACGGCGGCATTGCTGTACGTCGACTTGGCGGAAGGGACGCTGACCATCCAAAACTGCGGACACACCCCGATTTACCTCTTCATCCCCGGAGAGGATCGCCGCGTCGTCGGCAAGACGATGCCGGCGAACATGGCGCCCCTCGGGATGGGCGTCGTGTCGTCCGAGGAAAACACGGCGTACCGAGTGCCGATCTCGCGCGGCCTTCGGGTCGTCTCCTACACCGATGGGCTGACCGACATGGTGGATCCCGACGGGGAGCGATACGGTGACGATCGGGCGAGGGATCTTATCGCGGGTACCTACGGGAAGAGCGAGGCGGAGACGCGCGCCGCATTCTCGAAGGCCATCGACGGATGGGTTTCCGACGCCCTGCAGGCCGACGACATCACCATCCTCGATCTCCGCTTCCTGTAGCGCGGAGGGGCCCGCCTGTGCTATAGTCGTCTCATGGCGTCTGATCCCCGTTTGCTGAAAACCGCCGGAAAGATTTTTCGGAAGGCCGCGTACAACCCAAAGACCCCGATCCGCTCCCTCAGGCAGCACTATGACGCCGTCTTCGCCGTCAAGGCGTTGCCAAACAACATCGACCTTCGCCAGGAGGAGATCGGGACGATCGCCGCCGACCTCCTCGTCCCGGAGCTCGCCCTCGGGCGCCGCACGATACTGTACGCCCACGGCGGCTGGTACTCGTTGGGGTCTCGCCTCGCCTCGCGCAATCTCTGCGCGTCCCTCGCCCACGAGAGCGCGACGCGTCTCGTCATCCCTGAGTACCGGCTCGCGCCCGAGTATCCCTTCCCGACGGCGCTTGAGGACCTATACAACTCATACGCGTGGATACTGCGCCAGGGCACGGCTCCATCCGAGGTGGTATTCGCCGGCGACGGTTCGGGCGCGGCGCTCGCGATCTCGCTCGTGCACTACCTGGAAACGAAGGGAGTACCCCGGCCGGCGGGCGTCGTCGCGATCTCGCCCTGGGTCGACCTTACCTGCTCGGGACCGTCCTTCTCGGCGCGGAAGTCCGGCGACCCGATCCTTTCGCGCGACGCTCTCGTCTCCCTGTCGCATCAATACACCTACCAAAGCAACTTTCAGAACCCGCACGTCTCGCCGATCTTCGGGGACTTCTCGCTTTTTCCACCCCTGTTCGTCCAGTACGGAACCGAGGAGATACTCCGCGGCGACGCGGCGCGGCTCGCCGAACGCGCTCGCGCGGCCGGGGTCGAGGTCGTCGAGGACGCATGGGACGGGATGTGGCACCTCTTCCAGGCGATCGATACCCTGACGCCGAACGCCCACCTCGCCGTGCGAAAGATCGGCCAGTGGGTGCGCGCGCTTCGCGGCGAAAGATAATCCCATGGAACTCGTCTCGCCGGCGGGGAGCGCCGAGAAGCTCGCTTACGCGTGGGAGTACGGCGCGGACGCCGCCTACGTCGGCCTTTCCCGATTCTCGCTCCGAGCGAAGGCCGAAAACCTCGGCGCCGACGATTGGCAAGAGGTCGCCCGCCTGAAGGCCGCGTACGCCGCAAGGGGCACCCCTAAGCGCCTTTTCTGCGCCGTCAACGCGGTGTTTCATAACGACGACGTCCGCGATCTCATTTCCTCGCTCGACGAAATGGCACGCTACCCTTTCGACGCATTCATACTCCAGGACATCGGGATCGCGCCGATACTCCGCGAGCGCTTCCCCGGCGCGGCGCTGCACCTCAGCACGCAGGCGAACTGCGTCAACGCTTGGTCGGCCCGCGCGTGGCGGGATCTCGGTTTTCGCCGCGTGGTCCTCGGCCGGGAAGCGAGTCTGGCCGAGATTCGGGAGATCAAGGACGCCTGCCCCGACCTCGAGATCGAGTGCTTCGCGCACGGAGCGATGTGCATCGCCTACTCGGGCCGATGCCTGATGAGCGCCTACCTCGCGGGACGCAGCGCGAACGCCGGAAGCTGTAGTCATCCGTGCCGCTGGGAATGGAAGGCGCTCGCGCGCTCTGAGGACTTACTCCTCGAGGAACGCGAGCGGCCGGGCGAGTACTTCCCCGTCGTCGAGGGCGACGACTATACCGCGCTTTTCTCGTCGCGCGACCTTTGCATGATAGATCACGTCGCCGAGATGCGAGACGCCGGCGTCGACTCGCTCAAAATCGAAGGAAGGATGAAGAGCATATACTACGTCGCCTTGGTGACGCAGGCCTACCGAAAGAGGATAGACGAGGCCGCGGGGTTGATCGCGGCGGCCGATGCTGAGCCGTTCGCGCGGGAGGTGCTGAACGTTCCGCACCGGGCGTACGGCACGGGGTTCTATTTCTCGCGCGAGGACGCGAACCAGGCGACGCGCGGGGGAACCGACGGCCCCTACCTGCTCGCGGGAACGATTGGACCGCGCTCAGGCGAGAGGACGTGGGCGTTCAACGCGATGAACAAGATCGTCGCGGGCGAGCCAATCGAGTTCGTCGGCCCGGGGATCGCGTCGATCACGGCCGGGGACTACGAATTCGTCGATCCCGAGACGGGGGAGCGCCTCGAGTGGGTGAGCCATGGCCACCCGGCGTTGATCAGGGTCGACGCGCCGATCGAGGAGCGCTTCCTCGCGCGCGTCCGGAAACCCGCGCGATAACCGACGCGCGGTAACCGCCGCCGGCGCCGGGGCTTAGCCTTCTACTCAGCCTGACGCGCGGCGCGGCCCAGGTCGACGATGTCGCCGCGCACGGCGAAGACGACCCACTCGCAAATGGTGGTCACGTGGTCGCCGAGCCGCTCGAGATCCTTCGCTATCGAAAGAAACCTGTATAGCTGCCGCATCTCGGCCTCGTCCGTCGGCCGCTCGGCGAGAAGCTCCCGAATGAGCTCCTTCTTGCGGGCGTCGATCTCGGCGTCGCGCGACGCGGTCGCGGTCGCCCGTGACTCATCGTCCTCGATGTACGCCGTAATCGAGTCGCGGATCATGCCGGCGCCCGCGCGCGCCATCTCGGCGATCCTGGGCACGTACTTGGCGTAGACCGACGGGTCCTTCTTCGCCGTGAGCTTCGCGAGGTGCACGGCGTAATCACCGATTCGCTCAAGGTTCGCGAGGACCTTGATCGATGTCACGATCTTCCTGAGGTCGCGCGCGACTGGCGACTGGAGAAGAAGGAGCGTCACGCTCTCGCCCTCGAGCCTCGCCTGCATCGCGTCGACCTCCTCGTCCCGGGCGACGAGGTCCATGGCGCGCGAACCGTCCCCCTCCTCGAATGCGGAGGTCGCGTCGAGGAGGAATTCCTCCACCATTGTCCCCATATACAGTATGTCGCGGTAATAGGCCGCGAGTTTCCCGTCGAGTCCCGTTCTCGTGGTCATCTGCTTCGCTCCTTCCGCCGGATCGGGCGGTCTCAGCCGAACCGGCCGGTAATGTAATCCTCGGTCCTGCGGTCTCGGGGATTATAGAACATCCCGCGCGTGTCGCCGTACTCGACGAGGAACCCCCGCCGCTCCGAGTCGATCATGAAAAAGGCCGTGTAGTCGGATATGCGCGAGGCTTGCTGCATGTTATGGGTGACGATGACGATGGTGAAGCGCTCCTTAAGCTCGGCGCAGAGATCCTCGATGCGGGCGGTCGATATCGGGTCGAGCGCGCTCGTCGGTTCGTCCATCAAGATGACTTCAGGCCGCACGGCAAGCGCGCGCGCGATGCAGAGCCGTTGCTGCTGCCCGCCCGAGAGCCCCAGGGCGCTCTTGGCGAGCCGATCCTTCACCTCGTCCCAGAGCGCCGCGTCGCGAAGGCTTTGCTCCACCAATGAGTCGAGCTCGGCGCGCGGCATCCTTGGGTTCGCGAGGCGCGGGCCGTACGCGACGTTATCGTACACGCTCATCGGAAACGGGTTGGGCTTTTGGAAGACCATCCCGACACGGCTTCGGAGCTCGAGCACGTCGTAGTCGGAGTAGATGTCGCGGCCCTCGAAGAGCACGCTTCCCTCGACGCGGGATCCCGGAACGGTGTCGTTCATCCGGTTCAGGGTGCGGAGGAAGGTCGACTTTCCGCACCCGGACGGACCGATGAACGCGGTTATCGCGTTCCGCTCGATCTCCATGTTGACCTCGGCGAGGGCGTGGTGGGTCCCGTACCAAAAATGCATGTCGGTAACCGAGAAGGCTTTCATGCCCCAAAGGTAGGGGCAACGGGTTATCCGTGGATGAGGGTTTCGTTAAAAAACGGTTAAAGGCAGCCCGAGCGCGGCGAGCGGCGCGGGGAACAAGATCCCCGCGCCACGCCGGTCATTCCTCGGTGTAATGCCCGAACTTTCTGATTTTTTGGTTTCGATAGCGCACGAGAACGGCGGGATTGCGGGGCATCAAGTCCTCAAGGTCGCGGACGACCGCCTCCTTGATCAACCTGCTCGACTCGGCAGGATCGACGTGTGCGCCGCCCTTCGGCTCGGCAATAATCCCATTGCATATCCGCATCTCGAGCAGGTCCTCGGCCGTGATCTTCATCTTTCCGGCCGCGTTCTTCGCCTGCGAGGCGTCGCGGAGCAGGATCGAGGCGTATCCCTCGGGCGAGATGACCGAGTAGACGGCGTTCTCGAGCATGTAGATCTTGTCGCCGACGCCGATGCCGAGCGCGCCGCCCGAGCCGCCCTCGCCGATGATGATGCAAATAATCGGGGTCTTGAGCTGGCTGAACTCGCGAAGATTCACCGCGATCGCCTCGCCGATCCCGCGCTCCTCGGCGCCGAGGCCGGGGAACGCGCCCTGGGTATCGATCAGCGTAATGATCGGTCGATGGAATTTCTCGGCCTGGCGCGCGAGGCGCAGTGCCTTGCGGTAGCCTTCGGGATTCGCCATACCGCCGTTCCGGGCGACGGTCTCCTTGAGGTTCCGCCCCTTCTGGTTACCGATGATGGTGACCGGAATCCCGTTTATAAAGCCGATGCCGCCGATCAGCGCCGGGTCGTCGCCGAAGTGGCGATCGCCGTGCAGCTCGATAAAGTCGTCGCAGATATTGGCGATCACGTCGAGGGCGCGCGGGCGGTCGGGATTTCGGGCGAGCTCGACGCGCTGCCACGCGCGGGTAGACGCGGATCCCTCGTCGACCTTCTCCGTTATCTTCTTAATCTCATCGCTGATGTCGATCCCCGCCTCGGCGGCGAGCCGCTGCAGCTCCTCGACGCGGGAAAGAACTTTCTTGGGCGTGCTCACGCGGCGCCTCCTTTCTTGTCACCGGACGCGGGGCGATGGGCCTTCAGGAGCTTGACGAAAAGATCGCGTTGTTCCTTCCGCGGCGCGACGATGTCGACGAAGCCCTTCTCGAGCTGGAACTCGGCCCGCTGGAAGCCGGTCGGCAGGGTTTGCTTCATAGTACCCTCGATGACGCGGGGACCGGCGAAGCCGATCAGGGCGCCGGGCTCGGCGATCGCGACGTCGCCAAGCATGGCGAAGCTCGCGGTGACCCCGCCGGTCGTCGGGTCGCAGAGGACGACGAACAGGGGCAGGCCCTCGCGGTCGAGCTCGGCCGCGGCGCTCGCGGTCTTCGCCATCTGCATCAGGGAGAAAATTCCCTCCTGCATCCGCGCGCCGCCGGAGGTGGCGTACACGATGACGGGGCACTTATTCTCGACGCCTTTGAGTATGGCGCGGGTGATCTTCTCGCCGACGACCGAGCCCATCGAGCCGCCCATGAAGCTGAACGACATCAGGGCGAGGACGACGGGCATTCCCTCGATCTCGCACGTACCGGTAATCACGGCCTCATCGAGGTTCGACTTCCGGGCTGCCTCGGAGAGTTTCTCCTCGTAGCCGTCCATCTCGATCGGGTTAAGGCTCCGCATCGCCTTGCAGAATTCGCTGAAGGTTCCCTCGTCGGCGAGGTACGCGATGCGGTCCTTTGGCTCCATGCGAAAGTGGTGGCCGCAGGAGGGGCAGACGAGCAGGTTCGCCTTCAGGGAAGCCGCGTCGAGCTCGGACTTGCACGACGGGCAGGGTGTCTTGTCGCTCACAGGGTTGCCTCCAGTTGGGCGTAGAGCCCGGTGCCGAACTGGCCCGAGCGGAATATCGCGTTCGACAGGATCTTGCGCTGGGTCGCCACGTTGACCGGGACCCCCTCGATCCTGAGCTCGTCGAGGGCGCGGAGGAGCCGCGCGAGCGCGCGGTGCCGGTCCACGTCGTGCACGATGAGCTTGCCGACCATCGAGTCGTAGTGCGGGGACACCGTGGCCCCCTGGTAGAGGAAGCTGTCGAATCGGACGCCGGGACCGCCGGGCACCTCGAGATGGGTGACCTTCCCCGGCGCGAGGGCGTTGATGCGCGCCTCGATCGACCAGCCGGAGAGCGTCACGGCGTCCGGGTCGATCGTCATCGGTTCGCCGACGCAGACGAGAATCTGCTCGCGGATAAGGTCGACGCCGGTGACGAACTCGCTGACCGGGTGCTCGACCTGAATGCGGGCGTTGACTTCCATGAAGAAGAACTCCTCGCCCACCGCGAGAAACTCGATCGTCCCCGCGCCGCAGTACTTCAGGCTCGAGAAGAGGTTCCGCGCGCCGTCGGACATCCGTTTCCTCATCGCCGGGGTAACGCCCGGGGAGGGGCTTTCCTCGATCAGCTTTTGGTGGTTCCGCTGCACGGAGCAGTCGCGCTCGCCCATGATGGCGACGCGGCCCTTCCCGTCGGCGATCACCTGAAGCTCGACGTGGCGCGGGTTCTGCAGGTATTTCTCGATGTACACGGTACCGTCGGCGAAGTTCGCCTCGGCTTCGCGCGACGCGATCTTCAGGTTCTCCTCGAGTTCCTCGTCCTTCCAAACGATTCGCATTCCCTTCCCGCCGCCGCCCGAGGCGGCCTTGATGATGACGGGATAGCCGCAGGCGCGCGCCACCGGGATGGCCTCTTCCTTATTCGCGATGGGGCCGGGCGAGCCGGGGGTCACGGGGAGGCCGTACTTCGTCGCGGTCTCGCGCGCGGTGACCTTGTCGCCGAGAAGGTCGATCGTCTCCGGGTCGGGACCGATCCAGATGAGGCCGGCCTTACGGACCTCGCGCGCGAAGTCGGAGTTCTCGGAGAGAAACCCCACGCCGGGGTGCACGGCCTCGCAGCCGGTGCGGACGGCGGTGGTGATCAGGGCGGGGACGGAGAGGTAGCTCTCGGCCGACTTCGCGGGCCCGATGCAGACGGCGATGTCGGCGAGGCGGACGTGCAGGGCGTCGCGGTCGGCGGTCGAGTAAACGGCGACAGTCTCGATGCCGAGCTCGCGGCAGGTGCGTATGATCCTGACCGCGATCTCCCCGCGGTTGGCGATCATCAGTCGCTTGATCATACCGGGCGGACCTCGAAAATCGGCTGGTCGAACTCGACCATGTCGCCGTTGTTCACCAGTATCTTGGCGATCTCGCAGTCGAACTCGGCCTCGAGGGCGTTCATCATCTTCATCGCCTCGATGATGCAGAGCTTCTGCCCCTTGGCGATGCGCTTGCCGACCTCGGCGAAGGGCGGGGCGTCGGGAGATGGGGAGCGGTAGAACGTGCCGACGATCGGGCTCTTGATGTACTCATTGCCGGCGGCCGCGCCGCCCTTGCTTCCAGCCGCGGGAGCGTGGGGCGCGGGCGACGAGGCGTGAGTCGGGTGCGTACCCGCGTGCGCGTCGACGTGCGCGACGGGCGCGGCCGCGACGGCGGCCGCCGGGGCGGCGAAGGCGTCCTTTCGCCTAAGCTCGAAGGAATACCCGCTGCCGGAGTACTTCATCTCGCAGGCGTCCGACTTGTCGAATCGGTCGAAGAGGGCTAAA
>JAKPSR010000244.1 GCA_029571425.1 Spirochaetota bacterium
CTTAAGGGCGTTGTTACGGACTGCGTCGTAGGGAAGGAATTCCTTATTCATCAGATGCTCCTCGCATATCCCTACTGTAACCTACTTTTCCCAATTGCTCAATATCGAGAGAAAGTCGCGAAAAAAGGCCGTCGACGCGACCGCTTGCGAGCGGGCGTCGACGGCCGTATCGGCTAACGCGGCTAACGCTTAAAGCGCATGGTCGAGATCGTCTGTCCCTCACGCACCACGTCGAACCAGATTTCCTTCAGCGAGCGATCCGCAAGGCGAGAGTAGAACTCGGCGAGGGTCGTCACGTCGCGGTCGTTAACCTTCGTGATGACGTCCCCCGACTGCAGGCCCATGATCGCGGCCGGGCTCTTCGTCTGCACGTTGGCGACGAGGATCCCCTTAAGCTTCGCGTCCAGCTTCAGCTGCTTTCGGACGTCATCCGTGATGACGTAGGGATAGAAGCCGGGCCAGAGCTTGCTCGAGTCGGTTACCGTCGTCTCGTTCCGTTCCTCGATCTTCACGACGAGGTCCATGCTCTTCCCGTTCCGGATCACGCCGAAGCGGGCCGTCGCGCCGCTCGCGAGGTCGCCGACGTCGCGTACAAGCTGGTCGACGGCGCGAACCTCCTTGCCGTTCAGCGAGACCACGAAGTCGCCCGGGAGAAGTCCGCCCTTATCAGCCGGCGAGCCGATGAACACCTGGGAGGCGAGAGCGCCCTTCTTGCCGGAGATCCCGAGCGAGGCGAGCGCGTCCTTATCAGCCTCGATGAGGGATACGCCGAGCCAACCGTACTTGATCTTCCCGCTCGCGATGAAATCGTCGATAGCCTTCTTCACGTTATTGATCGGGATGGAGAAACCGAGCCCCTGGGACCCGCCGGTCGACGACGCGATCCAGGCGTTGATGCCGATCACCTCGCCGTAGATGTTGACGAGGGGACCGCCCGAGTTGCCCTGGTTGATCGCGGCGTCGGTCTGTATGAAGTCGTTGATGTTGCCGTTCGGGCCGCCCGACCTTCCGACCGCGCTCACGATGCCCTGCGTGATCGACGACATGTACCCGAGCGGCGAGCCGACGGCGAAGCAGATGTCGCCGGTCTGCACGGTGTCAGAGTCGCCGAGTTTCGCCACCGGTATCGAGTCGTCGCTCGACTCGAACGAGACGAGGGCGATATCCTTGCGCTCGTCGCCGCCGATCAGCTTGCCGGTGAACTCGCGCCCGTCGTAAAGCTTGACGGAAATCTCGTTGGCTTTCCCGGCCACGTGTTGGTTCGTCAGCACGTAGTAGGTTTTCCCGACCTTCCGGACGATGACGCCGGAGCCGAGGCCCTCGGACTTATACTCGCGCTGCTTTCCCTCGCCGTCCTGATCCTCTCCTCTCGGGTTCCCGAAGAAGAACCAGGGGAAACCCTCCATCTGGTTGTTCGACACGGTGCGGGTCTCGACAACGTCGAGGGTGACGACGACGGGCAGGATATACCGGGCGACTGATCGATTAGCCTTTTGCATACCCTCGAGGAACGAGATCGATTCGGCGCCTATGGGCTGCCCCGCCCCGTTGTCCGCGTAGGCGGTTTGGGCCGAGCCGGGATTCGCGGTGCAGAAAAAGGAAACGAGGGCGAAGGACAGGATGGCGAGGCCGGCGATTACGGCCGCGCGGCCGGTCTTTCTTGCGGAGAGCTTCATGGTATCCTCCAGGTTGTAAGTCTCTACATTTAATAAAATACTGCCGAAACGGGCGAGGTTACAAGGATTTCCGGCGCGCTCACGCCTCGTCGGGCCCGAGTCGCGTGAGCACCTCGGTATGGTC
>JAKPSR010000252.1 GCA_029571425.1 Spirochaetota bacterium
GGCGGCGCGGAACGGCGCGCACCGGGGACGCGGGACTGGCGGGCTAGGCGGGCCATTCGGCGGCGGTTGGTCAGGCGGCGGATTCTCGTCAGGCGGCGGCGGGGGATTTTCCTCCGGCGGCGGGTTCTCCGGGGGCGGCGGCGGCTTCGGCGGCGGCGGATCCTCGGGCGGCTGGTAAAGACGCGGCGTGCGAGGCTAGACCGACCGAAGGGCGGCGACCTCGTCCGCCGAAAGCTCGCGATACTCACCGCTCGCGAGCGCCGGGTCGAGCGAGAGCTCGCCCATCGCGACTCGCTTGAGGTAGGCGACCTCGTTCCCAATCACCTTCATCATCTTCTTCACCTGATGGTGTTTCCCCTCCTGGATCGTCACCTCGACGGCGCGCGCGGGATCGACTCCCGGCCTTGGGAGCGCGGCGCGCGCGAGCCTCGCCGGTAGGCACACGTAGCCGTCTCGGAAGGCGACGCCCGAACGGAACAGCTCGACGAAGAGCGGGAGGTCGGCGTCGGAAACCGGGTCGCGGAGTTCAACGTAATAGGTCTTGTCGACGCCGGAGCGCGGGGAGGTAAGTCGGTGAGTGAGGGGCCCGTCATCCGTCAGGACGAGAAGCCCCTCGGTATCGAGATCGAGTCGGCCGACCGGAAAGAGGGCCATCGCGGACCAAGGCGCGCGCAGAAGCGACATGACCGTCTCGTTAACGGGATCGTCCGTCGAGGTAACCACCCCGGCGGGTTTGTTCATCATTAAATAGTGAGACTGCCCGACCGGAGCGGGCGAACCTGCGACCTCGACGGGCTCGGTCTCGGGATCGACCTCCCGCGCGGGATCGAGCGCGCGCTCCCCGGCGACGGTGACCGCGCCCGACCTAAGCAGGCGCTTGACGTCCCGCCTCGATCCGTACCCGGCGTTCGCGAGGAGCTTATCGAGGCGACTTCTCATTCGCGGTCAATTCCATCTTGAGGAGCTTGCCCGCGCGCTCGAGCGCGCCCGTCAATGTGACGAGGTCGACGTGCGGGGGAACGTGAATCTGCAGGGAGAACTTTATGCGGTCGGAGGAGAGGGTCTTCGCGACGTCCATCCCCCCAACGGCGATCTTGACGCCGGCGAGCTCTCGCTCGAGCAAGCCGTAATCGAAGTTTTTATCCTGGTACACGAGGTAGAGTGTCTTGATGTTCTTCGCCGGGAAGAAACGGGTCTCGAAGCGCTCGAGCACGGTAAGCGTGCCGAGGGCGATGAGAAGGGTAACCCCGGCGGCGAGGAATGCGCCGAGGCCGGAGGCAAGGCCGATGGCGGCGGAAACCCAGATCGTGGCCGCGGTGGTGAGCCCCTTGATGTTGAACCCCTGCCTGATGATCGCGCCACCGCCGAGAAAGCCGATCCCCGAGACCACCTGGGCCGCGAGCCGCGCGGGGTCGCCGATCCGGGCGATCGAGGGATCGGAAAGGGAGATGCCGCCCGAAAGCATCAGCGAGACGATCATCAATAGGGCGGAGCCGACCGAGATCAGTATATGGATCTTGAGCCCGGCGGGCTGGCGGTGCACTTGGCGCTCGAGGCCAAGGACGGCGCCCGCGACGAAAGCCGCCGAGAGCCGGACGAGGACGGGGTTAACGGCGTTGAGGAAGCTCGAATCGAGGCCGAACGCGGCGACGGTGTTCATGCGGACTACTCTAACCGGGAATCGCCGCGCGGTCAACGGCGGGTGTCCGACTCGTTTTTTTTTGGCCGTTTTTTCCCCCGTTCGGTATATACTTGTCGCATGGAAAGCATCTTGAACGAACTGGAAGGGATCGGGATCGTCCCGGTCATTAAGATAGAGGACGCCTCGCTGGCGGT
>JAKPSR010000255.1 GCA_029571425.1 Spirochaetota bacterium
GTTCGGCGCGCTCGCGGTTCTCGTCGGAGATCCATATAGCGGGAAGCCCGAACGTCGGGTCGGTGGTCTTCTCGCCGGGAAGGTCCTCGGTGACACCGCCGGGGTTGATGCCGAGATACCAGCCCATCCTGATGCGCCCGCGCGCGACCTCGACGCCCTTGATCTTGAAGCAGTACTCGCTCGGCTCGAGGCGCATGTTGTCGATGATGCGAATGCGCGGCACGACGAGCCCGAGGTCGAGGGCGGACTCGCGCCGGATCCTGGTAACCCGCTCAAGGAGCTCGGCTCCCTTGTCCTTGTCGACGAGGGGGATAAGCCCGTAACCGAGCTCGAGGGAAAGCGGGTCGAGGGGAACGACGGGGCTAATATCGGCCGGGTTCTCGCCGGTCTTCTCGCGCTCCTTCTGCTCGGCCTTTTCCATCTTCTTCTTGAACGTCGCCGCCTCCGCGCGCTGGAGCCGCCGGCCAACGTACGCGAGCGCGGCCGCGAGCGGGATTAGCACGTACCAGGGGAAGCCCGGTAGGATGGCGATGAAGAACAAGGTTCCCGCGCCAATATAGTAGACGTGGGCGTTCCGCGAGAACTGCGTTTGCACGTCCGAGCCGAAGGTCCCGTCGGAAACGGAGCGCGTGACGATGAGGCCGGTCGCGACCGAGACGAACAGGGACGGCAGCTGAGAGAGGAGCCCGTCGCCGATCGTCAGCGCGGCGTATGTTTGGATGGCCTGCGCGAACGGCTCCCCGCGGAGGGCCATGCCGAATATAAGGCCGGCGACGATGTTGACCACGGTTATGAAGATGCCGATCTTGACGTTCCCGGAGACGAACTTACTCGCGCCGTCCATCGCTCCGTAGAAGTCGGCCTCGCGCTGGACTTCCATCTTCCGGGTCCGCGCCTCCTCCTCCGTGATCGCGCCCGAGTTGAACTCGGCCTCGATCGACATATTCTTCGTCGGCATCGCGTCGAGGGTGAACCGGGCGGCGACCTCGGCGACGCGGGTCGAGCCCTTGGTGATAACGAAGGCCTGGACCGCGATCAGGATGATGAATATCACGAAGCCGATGACGAGCCCCTGGGTGCCCTCCGTGCCGATGACGAAGGTGCTGAAGGCGCGCACCATCTTCCCCTGGAATTTCATGCCCTGCGTAAGGATAAGCCGGGTCGACGAGACGTTAAGGCCAAGCCCGAAGACCGTGCTGACGAGCAGGATGGTCGGGAAGACCGAGAAGTCGATAGCCCGCCGCGTGTACAGGACGATCAATAAGACGAGGAGGTTAAGGACGAGGTTAGCCGCCATCAAGAGGTCAAGGATGACGGCCGGCAGGGGGATGATGAGCATGATGACGATGGTTATAGCGCCGATCGCGACTAAGAGGTCGCTGCGGTTTCCTAAGATGCCGTTAGAAGCCATGTCCCACCGTTATAACTCCCTCAGGATCCGAGTCTTGCGCTCGTCGAGCGCGTATACCTTCGCGAGTATCACCGCGAGGGCTTGATAGTACTCATCCGGTATCATATCACCGATTTCGACTTCCGCATAGAGCGCCCGGGCAAGCGGCTTGTTCTCGACGATCGGGACGCCGCTTTCGCGGGCAATTTCCTTGATCCGTTGGGCGAGGCGATCCGATCCCTTCGCGGTCAGCATCGGGGCGCGCATCGTCGCGCGGTCCCACTGCATGGCCACCGCGTAGTGCGTCGGGTTGGTGATGACCACGTCGGCTTTCGGGACGTTGACCGCCATGTTCTGGCTGAGGATCTCGCGCATCCTTTGGCGGAGCCGCCCCTTGACGAGGGGATCCCCCTCCAACTGCTTGTATTCTTCCTTCACTTCCTGCTTCGACATCTTCAAGGATTCCATGAATTGCCGCCGCTGGAATATGTAGTCGGGAATCGATATCGCGAGAAAAAGGACGGCGGCCGTCAAGAGGAGGCGTGCCGTCATCGAGGCGATGAAGGCGACGGCCGGCCAAAGCCCCGACTCGAGCATGGAGACCAGACGGGGTATCTCCCCCTTGATGCTCAGGTACGAGGCGCCCGCGACGACGGCTACTTTTACTAGGGACTTCGCTAGGTTAAAGAGCCCCTCCGCCGAGAAAAGCGCCCGCGAAAAAAAGCGGGCGAAGTTCGGCGCGATCTTGTCAAGCCTCGGCGCGATCGGCTTGAGGCTGAAGATGAATCCCCGTTTTGGATGATGTTCGCCGCCACCCCGGCGACGAGGGCCGTCAGGGTAACCGGCAGGACCAGGATCGCGAAGTACCGGTAAAAGGCGCGCACGAGGACAGGGTCCGTTATGTCGGTAGTGGTGCTCCGGAGCAGATAAAACCGAAGGAGCTCCACG
>JAKPSR010000018.1 GCA_029571425.1 Spirochaetota bacterium
AGATTCCGCGCGGGACCGAGCCGCTCGAGCGGGAGATCGCCCGGCTCGTCGGAAATCGACTCGCCCTCGTCCGCGCCTAATTTTTCATCAGCCCGCTAAACCCGCCGCGTCCTCTTTATCCCGTCGAGCTCGGCGCGCGCCCTCGCGAGGTCGGCGGGGATGTCGATCCCCTGCGGGCATTTCGGCACGCATTGGCCGCACGAGACGCAGCGGTCGGCGCGCCGGTCGGCGAAATCCTTGTTATGCCAATTCCATCGCGCCTCCCCGGCGTTCTCGTACATACCCCACCCGTTCCACACCGCGAAGTTCCAGGGAATGGCGACGCCGCTCGGGCAGGGCATGCAGTAGCCGCAGCCCGTGCAGCGGTTCCGCACCCGCGAGCGTATCTCGACGGCGACCTCGTCGAACGCGGCGAGCTCCCGCGCGGAGAGCGCGGCGGGCTTATCGAAGACGCGAAGGTTTTCGGCTACCTGATCGGCGCTCGACATCCCGCTTAAGACCACGCGTATGCCGTCCTGGCCGGCGAGCCAGCGAAAGGCCCATGAGGCGTCCGAGGCGTCGGGGGTAAGCGAGCGGAACGGGCCCGTCACACTCTTGGGAAGCCGCGCGAGCGAACCGCCGCGCAGGGGCTCCATCACGATGACGGGAACCCCAAGCGCGCGCGCGAGCTCGTAGCCCGCGCGGCCGGCTTGATAGTCGACGTCCATGTAGTTGTACTGGATCTGGCAAAAGTCCCACGGTCGCGCGCGGATGATCCGCTCGAAGGTCGGATAGCCGTCGTGGAAGGAGAAGCCGAGCTGGCCGATCGAGCCCGACTCCTTAAGGCGCGCGAGGACGTCGACGACGCCGAGGCGTTCCATCTCGTCCCATGAGTGCGCGTTCAAGGCGTGCAGGAGGTAGAAGTCAATCCGGTCGACGCGGAGCCGCCTGAGCTGCTCGGCGAAGATCCGCTCGGCGTCGGCCGGCTTCTTGACGAGCCAGCAGGGCAGCTTCGTCGCGACGAAGAAGGAGTCGCGCGGCTTCGACGAGAGGAAGCGGCCGACGAAGTCCTCGCTCCTATCGTTATGATAGACCCAGGCGGTGTCGAAGTAGTTCACCCCGCCCGCGTAAGCCGCCTCGAGCATCGACGCGGCCGCGTCCTCGTCGATGCGAGATCGCTTCTCCGGGAAACGCATGCACCCAAAACCGAGGAGGGAAACACGCTTCCCGCCCATCTCGCGATACTCCATCGAAGTCCTCCTTTCGGGAACCGGCGTCACGAGCCGAGGCGCATGTCCCCGTCCTTAATCCACCCCCGCGCCCGCATCGCGGCGTAGGCCGCGTACGACAGGACGGCGGGAAGAACGACGCAGATGAGGATGATGGCGACGAGGACGCTTCCCACGCCCGCGCCGTCGGCGCGCATCGCCTGCCAGGCGAGTAGCGGCCCGACGAGCCCGGAGGTTCCCATCCCGGAGCCCGCCGGCAAGTTCTTCAATTCAAAGACCATCGTCGCGAGGGGACCGGTGATCGCGCTCGCCACGGTCGGCGGCACCCAAATCAGCGGGTTCCGGATGATGTTCGGCATTTGGAGCATGGAAGTCCCGAGCCCCTGGGCGAAAAGCCCGTTCAGGCGGTTGTCGCGAAAGCTGATGACGGCGAACCCGACCATTTGGGCCGCGCAGCCGGCGGTAGCGGCGCCCGCCGCGATCCCAGAAAGGCCGAGGATGATCCCGATCGCGGCGGAGCTGATCGGCAGGGTTAGGAAGAGCCCCATCGCCACGCTGATCACGATCCCCATCCAGAACGGCTGCAACTCGGTCGCGTAGCGGATGATCCCGCCAAGGGCGATCGAGCCGCCGGCAAGCGGCGGACCAAGAAGGGCGCCGACCACGGAGCCTGAAAGGATCGTCACCGCGGGGGCGAGGATGATGTCGATCTTCGTCTTACCCGCGACGAGGCAGCCGATCTCGGCACCGGCAAGGGCGGCGACCAGGGCGCCCATCGGGTCGCCCGGACCCGAAAGGAGGACGCCGTTCGCCGAGAAGAGGGCGCCCGATAGGAAGCGCCCGGCGTAGGCGCCGACGAGACCGTTTAGGAGGCTTGCGTACAGGACGAGGCGCGGAGCGCCAAGTGAATGGGCGACGCCCGCCGCGATCCCAGCCCCGGTAAGGATGGTCACGAGCTGGCCAAGCTGGATCAGGAAGCGGCCCGGCAACGCGTCGGGAAAGAAACTCCCGATCTGCTTCAGTATGAGCCCGATGATTAAGGTCGAAAAAAGCCCTAGGGCCATGCCTCCTAGGGCGTCGATCAAGTACCGTTTGACAAATCGATTCATTATGTCATTCACTCCTCAGGCTGAGTCTACCCTCTTTCGACACGAAAAGGGAATACTCCCTGCCCGCCTCGAACGAGCGGATCGTTACACGCTCGTGCCTGAGCCGGCCGAAAAACCCGGGCAACCATCCTTCGGTCTTAACCAGGGTGAAGAGACCGCGGAGAGAAGAACGCTCGGCGGCGGCGAGTTGCGGCGACTCGTAGATCGCGGGAAAGCCCGCGCGGTCGTAGTGCCGAAAGAGCGCGACGCCGCGTCGGTCACCGGTCTCGTCGGTATGCACGGAGAAGGGAAAGACGACCCAACCGCCCGAGACCCGGACGAGCACGCAGTCGACGCCAAGCTCCCAGCCCGCCCATGACCGCTCGACCGTCCCAAGAAGCTCGCCGCCGGGGGCGTAGAAGGCGACTCGCGCGCTGACGGTATCGGTCCCGCGCCCGAAGACGGTCACGGTGACGGGAATGCGCGCGTCGGCGAGGGCGAGGCGAGAGAGCCGCGAGTCGAGCTTGGAGACCCAGAGGAAAAAGAAGAACGCGACGACGATGGACGCGAGAGAGACGATGGCGATCGTCGTAAGCACCAGGGCGCGCACCCCGGAGCGAGAGACCCACCGTCGACCGCTCACGAGGCGGCCTCGCGCCGGATGACGGCGTACGCGCGAACGAGGGGATCGAAGGAGGCGCGGGCGTTCGCCGGACTCGTCGACGGCAACGGGACGGCGTCGATCCCGACCGAGGCGGCCGCGAAACGCCGATACAGGGAATGCGCGGTGTTGCCCGTCGTGAAAACCCGCCGAATCGACGTCGCGCGAGAGAGGCGGTGGATGTCGTTCGGAACCGCCTGGGCGATCGAGGCGTCGGCGGCACCGGCGATCGCGCAGGAAGCGAGAACGTCCCACAGGGCAAGGCCGCGTTCTATGACGAAGCGGCGCCTCTCGTCGGCACCCTCGGGAACCGCCTCGCCGTAGACGGCGGCGATGACGGGCCAAAAACGGTTTCGCGGATGGCCGTAATAGAAGCCTACGGCGCGGGACGCCGGAGACGGAAAGGATCCGAGTATCAGCGTATGGCTCGCGGCGTCGAAAACCGGGGGAAACGGATGCGTGACCGACGCGCGAGCCGCCCTCATATGCCGAGCTCCATCTGATCAGAGGCACCCACCGCGCCCGAAGGAGCCGGCTTCCCCGCGGGGAGACGACCTTCGAGAACGGCGAGGAAGCCCGCCTCGTCGATGATGGGGACGCCGAGCTCTCGCGCGCGCTTATTCTTCGCCGAGCCCGACGCAGGATCGTTCGTCACGAGGTAGCCGAGCCCCTTCACGACCGAGGACTTCGCCGAGCCGCCGAGGGCCTTGACGCGGGCCTCTGCCTCGGGCCGCTTCATCGAGGCGAGCTCGCCGGTAAAGCAAAAGCTCACCCCGGCGAGGGGGCCGCTGGAGACCGGAGGGCGTATCCTGACGGCGCCCGAGGCGAGCAGGGCCTCCATCTCGGGTCGAACCCGATCGAGACCTAAGCGGAGGGCGCGCGCCATCGTTTCCCCGAATTGGTACACGCCGGCGATTTCATCCTCGCCCGCTGCGAGAAGCGAGTCGAGCGTCGCGTACCCCGCCCCGACGAGCTTCTCGACCATCGTTTCCCCGATGCCCTCGATGTCGAAGCCGGCGACGAACTGCTCGAGGCTCACCTCCGATCGTGAGCGGAGCGACTTAAGGACTTTCGCCGCGCTCGTCTCACCCATGCGGTCGAGCGAGGCGAGCTCGTCGACGGTAAGGGTATACAGGTCCGGAATCGAGCGCACCCGGCCGGAATCGAAAAGCCGCTTAATGAGCCCGACGCCGAGGTCGCGCACGTCGAGGACGCCGACCCATTTCTCGATCCGGTGATGGGCGAGCTTCGGGCACTCCTCGTTCGGGCAGTAGAGGCGCGAGCCCTCGTCGACGAGCTCGGTCCCGCAGGCCGCGCAGGAGACGGGACGCTCGATCGGCCGCGCGTCGGGCGGGTTCTCGAGCAGGGCCTCGATCTTGGGGATGATCTCGCCGCGCTTGACGACGACGACGCGGCTGCCGACCATCAGGTTCATCGAGCGGATGACGTTCGGGTTCGCGAGGTTCGCGCGCTGCACGGTCGTGCCCGCGAGCTTGACCGCGTCTATCTTGGCGATCGGGGTATAGGTCGCGCCCGACTCGCTCCACTCCACCTCGCGAAGGACGGTAATCGCTTCCTCGAGGCTGAACTTAAACGCGATCTGCTTCTCGGGCCGCGAGCGCGCGAGGTCCGCGGGATCGATCTCCCTACCCTTTACGACGAGCCCGTCGATGTCGTAGGGAAGGCCGTCGCGCTCGTCCATCACGCGCGCGCGGTAGTCGACGACGGCCTGGGCGCCGCGGCAGGTGACCGAGGGAACGACCTCGAAGCCCTGGGCGGCGAGCCAGGCGATCTTTTCGTACTCGTCAGCGAAAGGACTCTCGCCGGTAAAGGGGCTTCCGGGCACGCCGGGCGCCGCGTCGTAGCAAATGACGTCGAGGTCCTCGCTCCCGGTCCCGTCCTTACGCTTCATCAGGCCGTTCGCCGCGTTCCGGCAATTCGCCTTGTCGGGATATCGCTCGAGCCGGGTCTTGCGGGTCATGATGACCTCGCCGCGCACCCCGCCGGAGAAGGGACGCGTTCCCGAAGGCCCCCACTCGCCCGAGAGCTCGGGAACGACCCCGCGCATCCGGGCGGCGTTCGCCGTTATGTCGTCGCCGATCCTGCCGTCGCCCCTGGTGACGGCGCGCGAGAACCTGCCGCGCTCGTACTGGAGCTCGAGGCTCGCGCCATCGAGCTTGTGCTGGACGATGAACTCGTCGAAGGGCATCTTGGCGGCCCACGCGCCGAACTCCTCCGGGTTTGCCGCCTTCTCCTGGCTTCCCATCGGGATCAGGTGGTATTCCTTCGCGAAGCCGTCGGTCGATTCCGAGTTGATTTGGGAGAAGATATCGTTCTCGGGCTCGAGGGACTTGAGCTCGTCCCACAGAAGGTCGAACTCCGCGTCGGAGATCTCGGGCTCGCCCGCGTAGTACCGTTCCTGATGACGCTTGATCAGCCGCTCGAGCTCGCGCGCGCGCTTCGGCCTCGCCATCGCTAGGACTCCGCCCGCTTGACGAACATCAGCTCGTATATCTCGTGGTTGGACGCCTTGCCCTTCTGCTCGAAGCGGGTTTCGGGCCGCCATGCCTGTCGGGGCGCGAAACCCTCGTACGCGCTCGAGAGGCCGGGCGTCGCCGTGAGCTCGATGTAGGCTTCTTCCCCGTAGGGCTCCCAATCGGTCGCCATGTATACGTAGCCGCCCGGCGCGAGCTTGCGCGCGAGCAAGTCCGTGCGGGGCCGTATCATCAGCCGCCGCTTGTGATGCCGCTTCTTCGGCCAGGGATCGGGAAAGAAGACGTGGAAGGCGGCGAGGGATCCGTCCGGTATCATGCACTCGAGGACCTCGAGGGCGTCGTGCTCCACGATGCGGACGTTGGTAAGACCCCGCTTCTCGATCTCGCCGAGGAGGCGGCCGACCCCAGCTCGGTGAACCTCGACGCCGAGGTAGTTACGGTCGGGGTTTTGCGCCGCGATGATGGCCGTCGCCTTCCCCATGCCGAAACCGATCTCCATCGTCACGGGCGCGGTATTCTCGAAGATGTCGGTGTAGTTGATGATCGTCTCTTGGAAGGGAAGGCACCAGCGTGCGGAATGTACCGCGTAGTCGCGCTTCTGCGCCTCGGTCATGCGCCCAGACCGAAGGACGAAGGTATGCACCCCGCGGAGGTGTACGGTGTCTTTACGTTCGCTCGTGTCCATCTCGCCGCCTATTTTACCGCAACTCGGCCGGAGCCAACAATACCCCGGCCGTCCCGGACTCGTTCTCGGCGAGGCACTGCACGTACCGCACCTCGCGCGAGATCACGGTGAAGACCTGGGTCGACCCGGACGCGGAAAGGCTCGCCCCCGCGGGCACGCGCCAGGATTGAAGCGGCTTAAGGCCGGAGTCCAGCAGGACAAACCATAGACGGGTGAACTCCGTCCGGGGCCCGCGCGGGGAAATGGACCAGCGCCCCCCCGCGACGTCGAGCCGGTACGGGGCCGCGGCGGGAAACGACTGCGCCCCGATCTCGAAACGCCCGACGCCCTCGTTCCCGGCGAGGTCGGAGACCGCGAGGGTATACCCGCCCGACGGGAACGGGCCGTTCCCGGGCCCGGCGAGTTGGCTCGAGCCGACCCACCGCTCCTTTCCGCGCAACCTGACGGAAAGCTCCTCAGGCTTGACCGTCCACGTCATCCCGGTGGACTCGTGCGTCACCGTCAGGGGGCCAAGGTCCGCGGGACCGTCGGGATCGTCGAAGAACACGAAGGCGGAAAGGCGCTGGACGAAACCGCCGCCCTCTGCCTCGACGGAGAGGAGCTGCACGGCCTGAGCGCGTATCTCGGGTTTTCCCTGCGAGCAAGAGAAAAGGACGGGCGCGAAGACGAGGAAGCCGGATACGATGGCGAGGACGCTCGCCCGATTCCCCAGCGGTCGCATGAATGCCCTAGAAAATGAACGAGAGGTTGATGACCGTTAGGTCGGTCTCGCGGAATTGGTTCGCCATCGACTCGAACTTAACGTTTACCTTCTCGCACGCCTCGCTGAGGTAGGAGAGGTAGTACATCCCGAGGTTCGTGTCTTCCTCCCCCTCCGGGATCTCGCGGTAGAAGTCGATCAGTGATTTTTTCTTGAGGTCGGCGTTCTTCTTGTCGTTGATGCTCTCGCGCACGGTCTCGGACTGGTCATCCTTGTTGTAGAGGGTTATCTGCAGCTTGCCCTGCGTGCCGATCGAGGTACTCCCCCCGCCGAGCTTCCAGGAGAGGAAGACGAGCTCGTGCTTCCGCTCTAGCTCGGCGATGACCTTCTTCCGGATGTTCGGGTCGAACATCACCGTGTTCGGGTCGACCGCGCCCTTGTACATCGTCTTCGCCTCCTTTCGGAGGTTGGTGTTCTCGGCGTTGATGACGAGCTCCATCAGCATCAGCGAGATGTACTCGGCGATCTTCGCCTTGTCCATGTACTCCGTCAGGCTAGCCCGGATCGTGCGGAGGATCGCGTCGAAGCCGTCGGCGTCGCGGAACTTAGTAATGATGAACCAGGTGAACGGGCGAAGGTTGTTCATGAACTTCTCGCTAAGGAGAAGCTGTATGTTCTTTTCTTCCGGAAGGAGGGATGTATTCTTGTTGATGAAGGTATAGAGGGGCGAGAGTATCTCCTGCTTGGCCTGGTAGATGATCGCCTCGTTCTTCTTGAGGACGTTGCGAAGGAAGTTCTCGTTGATGTGCGTCTTCTCGTCGATGATGTTCGCCGGGTTCAGGCGGTTCCACTTCTTGATGACGTCGGAGTTGAGTATCTGCGAGAAGATATAGGCGTCGTACTGGCGGTAGAGGACCGAGTAGACGATCAGCTTCGAGAGGTCCATCACCTCCTGGCGCGAGGAGACGAACTCGGGCTTTGATATCTCGATCTTGGAGATGTAGTCGATGAGCAAGAGGCGCTGGATCGTCGCGGGGGTGAATTCCTCGAGGGATATCCCATATTCCTCGACGTTATCGGCAAGCTTGAACTTCAGGAGTTTCTTGTTTTGCCTGATGAAAAAAGTGGATCCCTCCTGAGTGAGGATGATTTTCAACGGCAGGTTTAGGATACATTTTTTCTCGCCGGCAGCCATTCGACCCCTCATTCGTTCAGTATGCCAATTAAGGGATTATATACCGGATGTTTTCCTTTGTACAAGCTTTTTTGGCCTTTGGCGCAGGCGGGGGAATGCTTCGCGCTTGACTCCCTTCCTCTATACGCCTATCCTACAGGGGTGCGTACCCGGACCGCGGCCCTACTTGCCCTCCTACTCGGACTCACCCTCCCGCTTTCTGCCCGGAATTCCGTCTTAGCATTCGGCCCGGACACGGGCCGCGCGCTCGTCATCACGACGCCCCAGCAGACGGACGATCGGGCGACGCGCGCCCTCGAGGCACTCGCCGACCGCCTTGCGACCTCGCCCCCACCCATCCGGGTAAAGATCGTGATTACGCATAACGACCTCGTGAGCCTGCCCGCCGACCTCGCGCCCGAAAAGCGCGAAGGCGCGACGGAGGTGATCCAGGACATCGACGACGAGGACTCTGGCGCCGTCGTCCTCGTCTTGCCGACCGACGACCCGGGCCTTGCCCTGGTCCCCGGCTCTCGGTTCCGCACGGCCCCCCGCTGGCTTTGCGCCGCCGCGCTCGACGCCCTCGCCGCTAATTCGTTTCCCCAGCGCCTTGAGGAATACCGACTCCAGCTCTACCGCATCGGCTGGGTCGCCGAGCGGCCCCTGCTCGCGGAATACCTGCGCTCCGACATCCCGGCCATCGCCCTCGTCGGCGCCGCCGATCCCACGGACGTACTCGAAACGCTCGTTCGCTCGCCCGCGATCGCGGACACCTGGGACCAGCACTTCATCGCATTTCGCGCCGGCGAG
>JAKPSR010000263.1 GCA_029571425.1 Spirochaetota bacterium
GACCAGTCGTTGTTGCTGATCGCGGCGCCGACGATGAGCCGGCCCTTCTTGTCGCGCGCGGCGCGCGGGAACATCTCCTGCTTCTCCATGTCCTTGACGGTGATGAGTCCCGTCAGGTGCCCCTCGTTGTCGATCACAGGAAGCTTCTCGATGCGGTGCTTGTCGAACTTCTGGCGCGCGTCGTCGACGGTGGGTTTCCCCTCGGTGACGACCATCTCCTTGGTCATCACGTCCCGGACGAAGAGGCTGTCGTCCCGGCAAAAGCGGAGGTCGCGGCCGGTGATGATCCCGACGAGCTTTCCCGTCGAGTCGATGACGGGAAGGCCCGAGACGTTGTAGCGGTGCATGATCTGCTTGACGTCCCCGATGGTCCGGTCGTCCGCGACGGTGACGGGGGATTCGATAACCCAGTTGAGGTAGCGCTTCGCGTTCGAGACCTGCTCGGCCTGGACCTCGGGCTTGAGGTTGCGATGGATGACGCCCGCGGCGCCCTCGAGGGCGAGGGCGACGGCCATCTTCTCCTCGGTGACGGTGTCCATGGCGGCGGAGATGACCGGGACGTTAAGACGAACGTCCCGCACCAGGATCGTGCCGACGTCGACCTCGCGGGGAAGCACCTCGGAATAGCCGGGCTCGAGGAGCACGTCGTCGTACGAAAGGGTTTCTTTCAACTGCATCATATCTATACCTCCATAATAAACCGTTTGAAAAAAGGCCGGCCGCGTGCATCGCGGTCCGGCCATCGATCGTGGCCCATTAAGGGCCCTACCTTCCCTCCCCGAGCCCTTCCATCAGGGCCCGGTAGCGGGCGGCGAGGCGCTCGGCCTTCTCGGCGGCGAGGCCTCGGTAGCGTTCCGGGTTCTCGAAGAAGCCGGATGGGTCAGGAACGCCGAGCTTGCCGAGCTGGGCGGTGATCCGGGCGAAAGAATCCGCGTCCTTTTTCAGCGCCTCGAAGAAGGAGATCGCGTTCGTCTCGGCGTCAAGGGTGACCCTCCGGATAACCTCGTGCGCGTCGGATATGCCCGACTCCGCGAGAAGGATGTAAGCGGGCTCCGCGAGAACCCCACCCCTCACCTTGCCGCCGGCGTTCGCGAGGTTTCGGGCCATCCCCTCACGGTCGGCCTGA
The DNA here is from genome assembly GCA_029571425.1 of Spirochaetota bacterium. Lineage (GTDB taxonomy): Bacteria > Spirochaetota > Spirochaetia > Treponematales > Treponemataceae > Teretinema. The sequence goes on from JAKPSR010000263.1 coordinate 1,127, forward strand.
AGGCCGGCGACCACGCTCTTCATCCGCGCTGCGGCGAGCGCGAAGCCGGCGAGGTAGTCGGCGACGAAGCGCTGGCTCGCCGAGTTGGTGAGGTCGCGCTGATGTTCCGATATCTGGTCCATGAAGAAGGTCATCGCGCGCGGGGCGAAGGCCTTCCACAGGCTCTTGACGTGCTCCGAGTTCCACGGATTGCGCTTCTGCGGCATCGTCGACGAGCCGACCTGTGTTGAGCTGAAGTACTCGAAGACCTCGCCCACCTCCGAGCGCTGGAGGTTGCGGAGGTCGTCGGCGAGGTTGGCGATGACGCCAAACGCGACGTTCAGCTCGAGCAGGAGGCGAAGGAGATACTCCGGCTCGACGAGCTGGGTCGAGTGCTCGGAGGGCTGAAGCCCGAGGTACGCGAGGTAGCGGCGCTCGAGGTCCTCCGGGTCGCGGACGATCATGCTCGTCGCGTTGTACGCGCCGACTGCGCCGGCGAGCTTGCCGCGGAGGTCGCGCGACCTCTCGTCGATCTCCAGGATCGACTTGCCGAGGCGGCTCACGTACTCGGCGACGGCGAAGCCGAAGGTGATCGGCACGGCGTGCTGGCCGTGCGTGCGCCCAACCTCCGGGGTCTGGGCCTCGCGCGAGGCGATCTCGCAGAGCTTGGTCTCGAGGTCGCGCAGCAGGGGCAGAAGGACCTCGCGCACGCAGTCTCGCACGCGGGCGGCAAGGGCGGTGTCGAGTATGTCGACGCTCGTCGCGCCGAGGTGGACGAGCGGCGCGACTGCGGGGGGCACCATCTCTTTAAGGACGTTGACGAGGGCGCGGATATTATGCTTTGTCTTCTCTTCCTCGGCGTATACGCGAGCCGGATCGATCGTGTCCGCGACCCTGTCGAGCTCGCGCTCGAGGGCGGCGTCGAGCGTCCCGCGGACGGCGAGGTGGGCCTTGACGAGGGCGATCTCGGCGCGGGCGCACGAGACGATCGCGGCCTGCTCTGATATGCGCGCGGAGAGGCTATCGTAGACGGATGACTCGGAAAGTGAGTAGCGGTGGTCGATTGGGGAGATATTGAGAAATATAGTACGTGTATCCATAGTCAATTTTGCCAGAAACTTGTCAGTTCTGTCAAGAGATGATATTGTAATCGTAGATGAATCTCGCGCGAAAGATCAAGGACACCGCCCTCGCCATCATCCCCATCGACCTCGTCATTATAGCGATCCATTTCACCGTCGCACCGATCCCGGCGCCGACCCTCGTATCCTTTCTCGCGAGCTCCGTCCTGGTTATCGTCGGGCTCGCCATCTTCCTCGCGGGAGCCGATCTCAGCATCGTACCAGCCGGCTCCCTGATCGGCGCGGCCCTCACCCGCACGCGAAACCTTCCGTTGATACTCACCGCGCTCGCGGTGTCGGGTTTCATCATCACCATCGCCGAGCCCAACCTGCGTGTGCAGGGCGATATGGTAGAATCGGTGACCGGGGTCGTCGGCTCGCGCGCCCTCGTGCTCGCGGTCTCGCTCGGGATCGCCGTATTCCTCGCCATCGCCATGCTTCGCATACTCTTTCGGATACCCTTCAGGCTTATCGTCATCGCCTTCTACGCTCTCGCGCTTCTCTTGGCCTCGCGAGTCGACCAAACCCTCGTCGCCGTCGCCTTCGACTCCTCGGGAGCAGCGACCGGCCCGCTGACCGTCCCGTTCTACATCGCGCTCGGCGTCGGGGTCGCGAGCGTCCGCGGCGGCCGCGAGGCCGACGACGACAGCTTCGGCACGACGGGCATCGCCGCGATCGGCCCGATCTTCGCGATGGTGGTCGTCGCCTTCGCGCTCTCGGCGAGGGGCGACGCGGGGGCAAGCGCGCCCCCTCTCGGCGCGGCAACGGCCGTCGCGGACCCGACATGGCGCGCGTTCCTCTCCGCCTTCCCGACGACGATGCGAAACGTCGCCGTCTCGCTAAGCCCGCTCGCCGCCCTCCTCGCGTTCTTTCAGCTCGCCCTCGTAAGGATTCCCCCCGCCCAAACCCGCCGCGTCGCGATCGGGCTCGCGTACGTCTGGGTTGGGCTCGTCCTCTTCTTCGTCGGTGCGAACGCGGGGTTCATCCCGGCGGGAACCGCCATCGGCTCGGCGATCGGCTCGCTCGGCGGCAATTGGATACTCGTGCCGATCGGCTGCGTCCTCGGCGCGATCATCGTCTGCGCGGAACCCGCCATGGGGATACTCACGGACCAGATCGAGGAGGTCTCGGCCGGCAACCTCCGCAAGCCGCTCGTGTTCGCGTCGATCGCCATCG
>JAKPSR010000271.1 GCA_029571425.1 Spirochaetota bacterium
GCGTAATTCACGAACGCAACGAGGGTCCCGAACGAAAGCGCGCCAGAGATTGCAAGCCGGCCGCCCGCGCCAAGCGCGACCGCCGACCCCGTCGCCGCGAGCATGATCACGACGGGCACGAATAAGGCAGAAAGCCTCGCCGCGCGAAGGGCATACCCTTTCAGTCGAAGGCTTTGCCCAGCGAACTCCCGGCAGTTGTAGGACTCGATGACCAGGGTCTTCGACGTTCGCGCTCCCTGCAAGCCCTCGTTGAATAATCCCGACAGAACGGAGTTCGCCTTACGCGCCTTCCGCTGAGCCGACAGAATCTTCCGCTGAAACCAAAAGGTAGCGACAAGCAAGACCGGGACGAAGGCGAGGGTCACGAGGGCGAGCTTCCAATGCATGGCTATCATGAATCCGATAATCACCGTCATCATCATCGTGCCCCACACAAGGTCGACGATCCCCCAGGCGATCGTATCCCCCAGTCTCTGGGCGTCGGAGGTCATCCGCGCCATGATCCAACCCGCCGGAGTTCGATCGTAGTACGAGAAACTAAGGGTCTGTAGCTGGGCGAACGCGCGCGCTCGAAGCGCGTGACATACTCGTACCTCGACCGTGCCTGCGATGCAGATGAAAAGGAAAACATTGAGTCCCTGCGCAAGCGCGAGAGCCCCAAAGATCGCGGCGAATCGCGCGATTTTTCGCGCCGCCGAAGGCGAGCCGAGCTCGGGAACGATCCGGTCGATCGCGTACCGCGTCATCTGGGGGAATATCCCGTCAACGAGAGCGACTATTACCATGAATACGACAAGCGCCCCTATCGTGGGGAAGAGCCCCGTCGTGTATGAAAGCAGTTTTCGCCACACCCGGATATCGAACCGAGCGGCATACTCCTTTTCCTCAAACCTAGTATTTTCAGACATTTGTCATCCTTCTTTTAATATCGCGCCTTGGCGCGACGCCATCACGCGCTCTCGACGGCGCTTTGCAACTCAGCGAGCCGGCGATAGAGGCCCGGCCGCTCCAGCAACTCGCGATGGGTACCGATCGCGGTAACGCGCCCCCCCTCGAGGACGAGAACCCGATCGGCCGACGCCAGAGTCGTCAGGCGATGCGCGATGACGATCATCGTCGCCCGGCCCCCCTCCTCCCCTATAGATCGACGTATGCGCTGGTCCGTTTCCGTATCCACGGCGCTCAGGCTATCGTCCAATATCAGGATCGGCGCCCCGCGCACCAGGGCTCGCGCCAGGGAAAGGCGCTGTCGCTGGCCACCGGAGAGAGTAACGCCGCGTTCTCCGACCATCGTCTCATAGCCGCCCGGAAAATCTTCGATTACCTGGTGTAACGCCGCCGTTCGAGCCGCCCCGAGCAACGCGTCTTCCCGCGCGTCAACGCGTCCAAGCCGAATATTCTCCCGTATCGTCTTACCAAAGAGGAACCCTTCCTGCAGAACGAGGGATAACCGTCGACGCAATTCCCTTTTCGGTATACGCGAAATATCGATCCCGCCGATACGGATCGTCCCCGATGTCGGCTCGTAAAAACGAAGAAGCAGATGGACCAGCGAAGACTTTCCGCTCCCCGTCGGACCAAGGATGGCAAGGCGCTCTCCTGCCTCAACGCGAAAGGACACATCGCGAAGCACCTCTGTCCCGTCTGGATAGGCAAAGCTCACCCGATCGAACTCGATGGCGCCGCGCGCCCAATCCCCCGCGTCCGCGGGGAGGACG
>JAKPSR010000283.1 GCA_029571425.1 Spirochaetota bacterium
CCGTCGCCGCCGGCGCCGACTATCTCGGGGTCGGCGCGGTCTTCCCGACCTCGACGAAGGCAGACGCGGATACCGTCGCGAGAGAGACTCTCGCCGCGATCTGCGCGTCCGTCAAGGTTCCGGTCGTCGCGATCGGAGGGATCACGGACGTAAACGCGCCGAGCCTCGCCGGCACGGGGATCGCCGGCATCGCCGTCGTCTCCGCGCTCTTCGCCCGCCCCGACTCGACCCGCGCGGCAGCCGAGTTGATGCTCAGCGCCGCGAAAAAGGCGGTGGCCCATGCGTAAGGCGCTGACGATCGCCGGTACCGATCCCTCGGGCGGGGCGGGGCTTCACGCGGACCTCAAGACCTTCGCCGCGCTCGACGTATACGGGATGGGGGCGGTTACCGCCGTCGTCGCGCAGAATACGCGCGGCGTCGTCTCCGTCGAGCACGTAAGCCCGGCGATGATCCGCGCGCAGATCGATGCCGCCCTCTCGGACATCCCGCCCGACGCCGCGAAGGTGGGCATGGCGGGAACCGTCGAGTCCATAGCCGCTATCGCGGCGAGTCTCGGAAGCGGGCCAGCATTCCCCCTCGTCGTCGATCCCGTAATGGTGTCGACGAGCGGACACCGACTCCTCGCGGAGGAGGCCGAAGAGGCCCTCGTCCAAGATATCATTCCGCTCGCCCGCGTCATCACCCCCAACATCCCCGAGGCGGAAGTACTCGCGCACCGGGCTGGGTGGGACGGCGTCCGAATCGAGTCGAAAGAAGACATGGAACGCGCAGCGCGCGCGATCGCCTCCCTGACGGACGCGGCTATCCTCCTAAAAGGCGGGCACCGCGCGCAAGACGCCGACGATTTGCTTTACCTCGACGGCGTTGCGACATGGATCCCAGGCCATCGCGTCGACACCCCTCACACCCATGGCACGGGATGCACTCTCTCCGCCGCCCTCGCCGCCTATCTCGCGCGCGGACTTTCCGTCATCGAGGCAGCTCAGGCCGCGAAAGAATACCTAACCGGCGCGCTCTCGACGGGACTCGCGCTCGGCGGGGGCCGCGGGCCGGTCGATCACGGGTGGATGGCGCGAAGGTATTTTTGACAAATGTCGGGATACGGGATATGCTGAAGGCATAAGGAGAAAGAATGCCTGAACAATTCAATAACATCGCCGTCCTCATCGACGCCGAGAACGTCTCGCACAGCTACCTTGAGGACATCTCGGAGAACATCGCCCTCTACGGCGTCGTTTCCGTCAGGCGAATCTACGGGGATTGGACCTCGGAGAAAATGAAGGGCTGGAAATCGCTCCTCCTTGAGTACGCCATCCAGCCCATCCAGCAGTTCAGCAACACGGCCGGAAAGAACTCCACCGACAGCGCCCTGATCATCGACGCGATGGATCTCCTCTACCTTCAGCACGTCGACTGCTTTTGCATCGTGTCGAGCGACAGCGATTTTACCCGCCTCGCGAGCCGCGTGCGCGAGCAGGGCAAGTATGTTATCGGCATCGGCGAGAAGAAGACCCCAACGTCATTCGTCAACGCCTGCAACGAGTTCCTGCACATCGAGCCCGCGCGCCAGGAGCGCGAGCGGGAGCGCGGAGACGCGAGGCGCTCAACCGGAAAGGAAAAGCAGAACAGGACAGAGGTTCTCCTCGAGCGCGCGGTCGACCAGCTCGCCGATTCCTCCGGCTGGGTTATGCTCTCGAAGTTGATGCAGTACATCAGGCAGGTGAAGCCCGACTTCGACCTCCACGAGCTCGGCGTCAGGAAACCGCTCGACTACTTTACGAGCCGCAAGGACAAGTACCACATCCAGAAGGAGCGCGAGGACGCCCCGAGCGCGATCTTTATTTCGAAGGTACGCTAATAAACCGCGCGGGCGTTAGCCGACCAAACCGGCGGTGCGCTCCGCGGCCTCTACCGTCTGCCGCATCAGGGTCGCGATCGTCATCGGTCCCACCCCGCCAGGCACCGGGGTATAGGCAGAGGCGCGCGCGTACGCCGCTTTCTCCACGTCGCCAATGCCGCCCTTATGGTATCCGGCGTCGACGATAACCGCGCCTTCCCGCACCCAATCAGCCTTCACGAATTCCGGCTTTCCCACAGCCGCGACGATGACGTCCGCGCCGCGAACGATCTCGGCGAGTCCCTCGGTACGCGAGTGGCAAATGGTCACGGTCGCGTCGGCGGCGAGAAGAAGCATGGCGATGGGCTTTCCGAGGATCGGGCTTCTGCCGATCACTACCGCGCGTTTCCCGGCGAGCGGGACCCGATACCACGACAACAAATCCATGATCCCGCCAGGCGTCGCGCTTCGATACGCCTCGGCCCCGAGTGCCATCCGCCCAAAGCCGAGCGACGTCACCCCGTCGACGTCCTTTGCCGCCGCGATCGCGTCAAAGGCGCGCCTCTCGTCTATGTGGCGCGGAACCGGATGTTGCAGCAAAATGCCGAAGACCGTCGGGTCGGCGTTGAGCGCGTCGATAGCGGCGAGCAGTTCAGCCGTTGTGGTCGATTCAGGAAGGAAGACCTTTCGCGGCAAAAGGCCTACGCGTCGGCACGCGGCGCCTTTCATGTTCACGTATACCTCTGAAGAAGGATCGTTTCCCACCAGGATCGTCGCGAGCGTCGGCTCGATGCCGAGCGAACCCCGCAGCCGCGCGACCCGCTCGGCGAGCTCCGCCTCCAGTTGCCGCGCCCTCGCGGCTCCGTCAAGAACGATCTGATCCATGGCACCCTCCGCTAGCGAGAATACCATGGTCGGGGTTCACGGCTCAACCACGCCTTTGAGGTAACAGGCGGTCTTGGGTTCGAAGCGATAGCCAAGCGACTCAAGCGTCTTGCGCGACGGTACATTCCCCTCGTCCGGCTGAACGACGATGAGACGCGCGTCCGGCAGCGAAAGGACGCGCGCGCTGAGCGCGCGCACCATCTCCCGCCCTATCCCCCGACCCAGAAACCGAGTTTCGCCGACAAGATAATCGATGCTATATGTCCCTTCGCGGGGGAAGGACCGAAAGCAGTCCTCGTCGGCGGCGGCGACGTCGTAGTACTGGCAAAACCCGATCGGTTCGCCCGCGGGCGATTCCGCGATCAGGTGGCGGATGAACGAGAACGCGCCGTGTCGGTCGGCGACTTCGGCAAGCCAGTCTTCGGGCCGCTCATACCACGGCGAAACGTGGGGCGCGGCAAGCCACCGGCGAAACGTCGGCTCGTCGCGTGTGCGAAGGTCTCGAAGGCGAAGGACGCTGGATGCAGGATCTACCTTCCGCTCGAGGACTACATCCTCGTCGTCGACGCCAACGTCCACGAAGGCGCGCGACCGATAGAACGAAAGGCCAACTCGGTTCCTCGCGTCGCATCGAACGACGCATTTCGGTATCGCCCGCATCGAAAGCTCGGCAAGGAACTCGCCGAGCAAGATACCCCCAATCCCCGTCCGTGCCCGACCCGGCCTAACGTAGAGACGGGAAAGCTCCCCCTCGTCGTAAGAGCCCATCGCGAATCCCGCAAGCCCGGTCTCGTCCTCGGCGACCAGGAAAAAAAGATCGCCCTCGTCCACTCGTGCCACGATCCCTCGGTGGTTATCGAGCGAGTACCAGTCGGCGAGACGCCCAGCCATCTCGGGCGGGGAAAGGAAGTCCCCGTATGCCCACGCCCAGGATTCGCGCGCGACGGTAAGAACGGCTTCGTGGTCAGAGAGACAGAAACGACGATACCTCACGTATTAACTCCGCATTATGGCTGTTGTCCCCCGTCGTTAATCGTCCAGCCGTAGTCCGTAATGAGCTTCGACCGCGCGGCGGACGCCGCGACCGCGTATTGGATTGTGTCCGCGTCGAGGGTCACGTTGCTTTGCAGCGAGGGAAGGTTACTGATACCCAAAAGGAACGCGCTGTAATTTTCCGCAGAAAGGCCTGATCCCGTGAAGGCGTTTCTCATATCCGCAACGCTAGAAATATTCCATGAGTGCAAGTCACCGTTAAACCTTTGCGCGTAATTAAACATCCCTTGCATGTTCGTCACGCTCGAGACAGTCCACGTATCGACGCGCCCGTTAAAATGGGTTGCGTATCCGAAAAGAAACCTCATATCCGTCACGTTCGACACATCCCAGGAATTCAAGTTTTGATTGAACGCACTCGCCGTGTTGAACATGCCGCGCATGGTCGTCACGCTCGACACGTCCCAAGGGCCAACGTCACCGTTAAATCTGGAAGCCCAACAAAACATATAGCTCATGTCCGTCACGTTTCCCATGTCCCAGCCGCCAAGCCCCGGGATTGTCTCGATCGATTGGCAGTACGCGAACATATAGGTACAATTCGTGGTTCCTGATAAATCGGGCGTATCCGTAGCGGTGATCTGCAGGTTCGGGCAACGGAAAAAATACCCACCGGCATTTCCCAGCTTCACGATTCCCCATTCCGAAATACCGATAAGCTTTAGTGAGTCTCCGTTAAACGCACCCGTAGGCTCTGCTGTTTGCTTGTAAAAACTAAATCCCTCTATCGAACCAGTAATCGTCACCGTATACGTCCCGGCAGTCGCGTAGGTATGCGTCCTATCTGGATCATCGTACGACGTAATCTCGCTCGTCGTGTCATCGCCCCAATCGACAACGCAGTTATACACACCGGTGTCCACGAGGGGCAAGCTAATTTGATTTGGGCCTGACTCTCCCGAGATGTCTGTCTTCCATTCAGAGACGAAAGGGCCACGGGGCGGGACGATTGGATCTCCAGGATCATCGCCGCCTCCTGAGGAACAAGCGGAAAAAAGCTCGCGGCGAGCGCGATCACGGCAAGACCGAGAAAACGTTTCATGTGATTCCCTCTTTTTTGACTAGAAGATGTTTAAATGACAGACTGGCAAGTACGTCTTTCTAGTATTTGTTTATACTAGCCTACTACGGAAAATGTCGTGTTTCAACCTTTTTTTCTTGCGCGTCGCTAATCCAAGCCTATCAGGGCTTTTCCCCGGTAATGGTATGCACGGTAACCGAATCGTTGCACATGACGTCGAACGGGGGGATCAGCATGATGTTTCCCGAATCAAGTATGCCTTGATACAGGACGTCTATCCGGGGATAGGGACCGACTTGTCCCTCCTCTTCATAGAATTTCTTTCTTTCAACGAAGTATCGCTTAAGCCAGGTAATCTCGTCGGTCCCGCTTAAGAGCGAGCCGATAGCCGCGTCCGTCCGCTCGGCTATCGTGCGGGCGCCACTTGGCCCATGCCTGACGCTCGCGTCGTAGATTTGTCCTTTGGTAATAGTAAGCCTGACGCCGCGCGCCGCCGCGATCTCCATCGCCGGGTTCCAGTACAGCTCGTCGAGAAGCGCCAACTGAGCTTCCTTCACCACCGCGTCATTCCCCCGCGCGTTGAAGTCGTCGATAAAGTTTTCCAGCCC
>JAKPSR010000299.1 GCA_029571425.1 Spirochaetota bacterium
GCGTAAGGCCGTCGAGGCGCTGAAGGCGATCAACATGCGGGTAATGGCGGCCGGGGATTCCTACAACGACCTCGCCATGATCCTTAAGGCCGACGCGGGCGCCCTGTTCCGCGCCCCTGCCTCGATCAAAGCCCAACATCCCGCGCTCCCTGCCTGCGAGGAGTACGCGGAGCTTCTCGGTCGCGCGCGCGATTTCATTCGCTCGTAGCTGTTGGTTGCCCCATAAGGTGCCTGTCGTCCACGCGCACGAACGCTGTGGCGAAAAGGGTTAGGATGCCCATGAGCGCGTAGGTGAGCCGGGGCGACGAGTCCATCAGGATGCCGACGATTGGGTAGAAGGCCATGGTGATGAGCCGCTCGAGCATGGACACCCCCGAAAGAACGGTGGCCCGATCATCGTCCTCGATGCGCTCGTTCATAAGGAATGATAGGATAGGAGCTCGGAAGAGCTTGAGGGTTGCGACGCCGAAGATCGCGACCAGGGCAGCCGGAAGTCCCGGCACGAAGGCAATAAGAAGGTAGCAGAGTCCAGGCACAGCGGACGACAACGCGAGGGTTCTAGACGTTCCAAGCGCGCGGTCGACGCGGCCCGCGAGGAGAAGAAGCCCGGTCGCGGCGAGGTTGAATCCCGCGGCGACGAATCCCTGCAAGGCAAGGGGTAGGCCATTGTCCATCAACAGGCTTTGGTAAAACCAAAACATGAAGAACGTAAGCGCGGAAACGATCGCGTAGTTGAGGCTGAATCGGGTTAGGGCAGGGACTCGGAAAATATAGCGGAACCCATCCACGCCTGCCCGGAGCGCGCTTCCTCCGCGCGGTGTTCTGTGGCCCTCGCGAGCGAAGAGAATGACGAGCGCTGCCGCGATGAGGACGGCCGCCGTCGCGAGGAAGGTTTGTCCCAGCGCGTCGCGATACGGAACAAGCCCTGACGAAACGAAGAGGGGCCCCGCAATGAGGGAGACGAAGAGCCCCACGGTGCCGAAGGCATCATGCCGGGCCATAATAGCGGTCGCGTCGTCATTTCGGCCCGCCGCGCGAATGGTCTCGTACAAAAGCGCGCGGTCGGCCCCACTCATCATGCTCATGCCCAGAGCCGCGACGACCTCGGCCGCGAGTAGGATCGCATAGTCGACGCTAAATCCGAAGGCAAGAAAACCGAGACCGAAGAGGAGGCTGCCGAGCGCGAGGGACTTCTTTCTTCCGAAGCGGTCGGCGACGACGCCCGTCGGAATCTCGAAGGCGAAGAGACTCGCCGAAAAAATCGCCTCCAGCATGAACATGCGCGTATAGTCGAGCCCGACGCGATGCCGGTAAAACGGCACCGCTACCGCACCGAAAAAGAGCAGGTTGCGGAGGAAGGAAAAGGCGTAGAGAACGCCAAGCGTGGTCTTGTCGGGGGCAACGGGGTCTTTTGCGCGCATTGCAAAACCATAGCGAGAAAGCCTGTTTTTGGCAATAAAAAAAGCAACGACACCCCCAATGGGACTGTCGCTGCCTTAGGAACGAAAGAAACGGATTCGTTACTTTTTCTTAAGGAAAAGAACGCGGATTCCTTCTGCGAGTTGCAGGATTGCAAGGATGAAAAGAACACAACCCATACCGGCAAGTACGTAGTTGTGCTTTTCGGCCATGAGATTGTTCCTGATGATGAAGAACAGGGCGGTAAAGGTAACCGCGAACATCAGGATAAGCGGAAGGATGGTTTCCCATGAACGTTTCCCCTGCTTCATGACCCATGCCGTCACCGCGAGAAGAGCCAACGCGGCAAGAAGTTGGTTCGCGGACCCGAAGATTGGCCAAATCTTGACGTACCCGTACACGAGAAGAAGTACGGAGAACGCTACCGTCGCGAGGGTTGCCACATAGATGTTGGCGAAGGGATTCTTACTTTTGGCGCTTGGTGCCGAGCCTCCGCTGATCTCCTGCATGATGTACCGCCCTATGCGCGTCGCGGTGTCGAGGCTCGTTAACGCGAACGCCGAATACGACAGGATGACGAAAACCTTCCCGACTCCTTCCGGAACCCCGAAGCTGCTCATGAAAAACGAAACCCCGTTGGCGAATATCCCCGCGGGAGAGCCCTTTTGGCCGGCTAGGTATCCAACCGCGATAAGGGCGATGATCGCGAGAAGGCCCTCTATCAACATTCCCCCGTAACCGATCAATTGGACGTCGGGCTTTTCTCGGTTCACCTGCTTCGAGGTCGTCCCCGAGCTGACGAGGGAGTGGAATCCCGATATCGCGCCGCAAGCAACCGTGACGAAAAGGAAGGGGAAGAGCGATTGGTTATTCGCCACGAACCCGGAGAAGGCGGGAATCTCGATCGATGGGCGGCGGATTATGATACCCAAGAGGGCGCCGGCCATCATCGCGTAAAGCAGGAAGGAGCAGAGGTAATCCCGTGGCTGGAGCAGAAGCCACACTGGCAAGATCGACGCGATGGTAATGTACGCGATCAGCACGATCTGCCATGTAAGCTTATTGAGCTTCAAAACAGGAAACACGTAGCCGACGTAGATGCAGAGCGCGAGCAAAAGGACCCCAGCCACGGACGCGAGTGCGAGCGGGGCGTTCTTTCGGTATACCAAGAAGCCAAACATAACCGCGAGGAAGATGAAGAGCACGGAAGCGGTTCCCGCTTGCGCCCCGGCGATCAACTCAGGCTTTGCCGGGTCGAAGGCGAAGGTCGCCGCGCAGATATCGGTGAACGCGGCAACGACCAGCGTTATCGTGAGCCATGCGTACCAGTTAAAGATGCCCTTCGCACGAGGGGAGATGTTCGTCTTAATAATCTCGCCGATGCTCTTGCCGTCGTTGCGGATCGAGGCTAGTAATGAGCCATAGTCATGAACCCCGCCGATAAAGATGCTTCCCACGACAATCCACAGGTACACCGGAACCCAGCCAAAAACGGCGGCGAGTATCGGTCCGGTAATCGGCCCCGCGCCGGCAATCGACGAGAAGTGATGGCCAAGGATTACCTTCGCGTCGCCGGGCGCGTAATCGACGTCGTCGCGTAGCGTGTGAGCCGGCGTTTTCCGGTCGGCGGTGATGCCCCATTTTTTTGCAAGATAGCCGCCGTACAGTACGTAGGCGACCGCGAACAAGGCGGCGCCACCCAATAAAAGAACGAGCGAGTTCATATAACACAAGCCTCCTTTATGACGATCGATCTTTCGATCGAGGGTATCCTATACAGCCGTTTTTGCGGCATTTGGCCGGAGCGTGGCTATGAGCTCTCGCGCTGCCGGACTTGGGTGAATAGTCCCTGAATCGAGGAAGACTACCGCGGCTCGAACCGTCGTCCAGCCATGAAGGTAAAGAAAGTGGGCCCGCGATTTTCGAAATCGGCTGATTACGGCGTTAAGCGCGGCCTCTTCGGTCGGGATAGCGGAGGATCTATCAATGACGAGAACTCGGGTTATAGTCGTCGATTTGTGCGTACGCGACGGACGGCTGATGCTGGGGATCAACTCGACAACCGCTGTAAGTTCCCGTTGAAGCGTTTCAATGTCGATACGCTCGTGCGAGGAAACCAGAAAGGTTTCATGCGTTTCCGCGTAGTCAACGACGTTATGACGGCCTAAAACCGTCTGCGCATGACGGGATGAGTGGGTCGCAATGAGAGGGAATCGTAAGGAATCGATCTCTGCGTTTTTTTCTATGTCGAAGTAGGCACGAAGGCGATCCTCAAGGGTCCTCTCGTACTCGACGTAATTCATTATAAGTACTTATTGTAAATGCAAACAAAAATACATGCAAGGAAAAACAGAACGCTGGGCAATGGCGCACGCCCTTCTGTGCGCCCTAACGCGTCAATCCGCCGAGTAATATCCCCGCTCCTCGCTCTTTGCTATGACCGACCGGGTGTACTCCCAGAGCGCGGGGGAGGCATCCTTGATGAATTCCTTTTTCTCGATGATTTGGCGGGACTTTAGCGCGTGATTTTTGATGCCGTATCCTTCGCTAACGAAGTGGTTTACGACTGGTTGCATGTTGTCGAGGGCGGCCGCGAAAAGAGCGTTTGGCGTTTGGCGCGCGTCGAATTCTCGCCACAGAGAGATGAAACGGTCTCGCTGGTCTTCGGGGAGAAGGCCGAAGAGGCGCGTCGCCGCTCGATCCTCCCGTTCTTCCTTGTCGAGGTTCGCGCCCTCGTCGTAGAGGAAGGTGTCTCCGGCGTCGATTTCGACGATGTCGTGTATCAGAAGCATCTCGATGACGGTTTTGATGTCGACGGCCGGGTCGATCGCCTCGTTTGAGAGAACGACCGCCATCAGCGCGAGGTGCCAGGAATGCTCGGCGCTGTTCTCGTGTCTGCTTCGGTCGTACACCATGTTCTGTCGGTACACGGCCTTCAGTTTTTCCACCTCGGTGAGAAAATCCATTTGTTTCGACAGCCGCTCGCTAACTATGATATTACCTCTCAAGAATGCGATACATCGGGCATTCGCCCGGCCTAAGCTCGAGGATGTGCCGCTCGCAGGGCAGGGCTTCCGTGGGGTCGTGTGTCACGTGTAGGAGTGTCGTCGTTCCCCCATCGGCGATCGCGGAAAGGAGCGTAAGGACCCGAGTTCGATGCTCGGCGTCGAGACCGTGGCACGGCTCGTCCAATATCAGGATCGGCGGGCACTTGATCGCCGCGCGCGCGATCAGAATGGCGCGCTGCTCCCCGTAAGAAAGCTCGCGGAAGGGAAGGCGTTCCTTGCCGGAAAACCCCGCGAGCGCGAGCCACTGAACCGCGAGAAGCCGCTCTTCCTCGCCGCATTGCTGATAGAGTCCGATTGAATCATGAAGCCCGGACAGGAGCACCGTCTCAAGCGAGTATTCGCCGAGCGCGCGATACTCGGTGTGAAGCCGGTATGACACGATACCGAGCTTTTCCTTTATCTCCCAGATTGTCTCGCCAGAGCCGCGACGTATGCCGAAAAGGCGCACGTCGTTCCGATATACCTGCGGATTATCGCCCGTTATGAGCTCGAGGAATGTCGTTTTTCCCGAGCCATTCGGCCCGCGGATGAGCCAGTGCTCGCCGCGTCGGAGCGTCCAGGAAAGACGATCGAGGACCTTGCGCCCGGACCATTCAATGGTGACGTCGCGCATCTCGACGAGAACGTCGCTAAGACGTCGGGTTTCGGCCGGTACTATCGCGTCGGCGAGCTTGCTCGTCTCGTGAAACAAATCATCAAGACTCGCTTCTTGTGAAACAGCCTTGCGTACCGAGGAGGTGTTCGTCTGTCGTCGGGCGAGGTATTCCGTAATGGGCCCGGCGTACGAGACCGTGCGGTTCTCAAGCTCAATCACGCGCGTGACGGAATCTGGCACCCCTTCTATCTTGTCCATGACGAGGATAAGACGCGTTTCTGCGAGATTATCTGATAAAAAGGCGAGGAGTCGCGCGCGGGAAGCGGTATCGAGCCCTTCGTATGGCTCGTCGAGTATGAGGAGCGTGGGGCGGGCGGCGAGCGCGGACGCGAGGAGAGTGCGGCGAATCTCGCCGGTCGACAGATACTTGAGCCCTCGGTCGAGTATCGGCTCGATCGCAAAGAGGGTAACCGCGGGATGGCTCTCGAGGTCGAAACCATCAGGACTCGTTGCGCTATCTGAGCGCGAAATCGTTTCCATGATGAGCTTGCGCGGTGTTCGCCCTGGGTCGACGCCGCCGTCGACAAAGTCCGAGTCGTCCCGTCTTTTTTCTTCCTCGATAAGCTCGGCCGCGGTCTCGAAGGAAACAAGCGATACGGAGGCGGGATCGAGTAAGGATCCTTCCCCGGCATCGCGGGGAAGGATGTCGAATTCTCCCGCGAGCGCGGCCGCGAAGACGCTCTTGCCCGCGCCGTTAGATCCCGTCACGAGCCAGTGTTCTTGCTCACCCGAATCCCAGGTCACATCTCGAAGGATGGTCTCTCCGTCTTTACAGATGTCGCAATGCTCCAAGATGATGTGCATGGCCCTGGATCATAACCGGAAAAAAGTACGCGACGCAAGGGAACGGAGAAAAAACAAAGCGTTTTACAATTCAGGGCGCCATGGTCTATAATTGGAGTACTCAACAAGGGTAAAAAAATGACTCGACTTCCAGGCTTTGCGGCTATTGCGTGTATCGTGTCTTTCGTTTGCATTAATTGCGCGAGTACCCCACAGACCGTCATTGAAAATGATCAAGGCGAGTCAATAACGACAGAAAGCCTTGATGCCTGTGATGATTTCGGCAAGCATACCCTGCGGTTGGAGAACGCCAAGGAAGTAATCATCCTGGTTCATGGATGTAAAGCCTCAAGCGGGAGTTTCCTGATCCTTAAAGAGGTTTTTGAATCTCGGGGACAGCAGGCAATCGGCTTTAGTTATGACTATAGGGACTCCATAGAAGAATGCGCGGATCGACTGGTGGTGGCGATCAATGCGATCAATGAATTGACGCATCCGACGAGAATCACGATTGTCGCCCACAGCCAAGGGGGCCTTGTCGCCAGGAGGGCCTTGATTTCAAATCGCCCGAATAACCTCGTGTTGAAGGGCATTGCTACCAAGATCCGGCTGGTGACGATTTCCAGCCCATTCAACGGGATAAGGGCCTCTTCGCATTGCGGGATGACGGCCTTGCACATTGCGACCGCAGGGGCAACGGTCCTGATATGTCAGGCGGTTGCCGGCTCGACATGGTCCGAGATCAATCCGAGCTCGGATTTCATCAAGAGCCCGGGTCAGTTGTCCGAACTGGTGGTTGCGCACCTAAAAATCAATACAGACGAGAGGAACACCTGCCGCGAAGTCGACAGCGAGGGAAACTGCCTGGAAGACGATTTCGTTTTTGCGTTGGATGAGCAGTATGCGGAAGCTGTTGACCGCGATAGCAGAGTCATCAATATCGAGCTAAAAGCCGGCCACGCCCAAGTCGTCGGGAAGCCCGGGCACCCCCCATTTACACTCATTGATACGCTGGAAGAAAACGGCGTGCTACGTGAACAGACTTCTCTGAGTTATGCCGAGGACGTCGCCCTGCTTAATCGGTTGTATCGATAAGAAGAGTGAGTATACCTACCGGTAGGTATAGCGAATAAGCTCCGCAATCGCCGTTCTCATCCTCCTAGCCGATTCCGGCCCTGACGATGCAGGCTTCTGGATAAACCCGAGATCGTACTCACCAAAATCAGGCCCGGCCTCGTAAAGAACCAGCCCCTCGGCGAAGGGACCGCTTTCAAGGACCAGGCGGGGCACGAGCCCCAAGCCTAACCCAAGCCGCGCGAGGGCGAGAACCGCCTCATTTCCGACGGTTTCCGCCGCGACCAACGGCTTAATCCCGTGCGTACGGGTCCAGCGGTCAAATCGATCCCGCGAAAGACCGTTTTTCGGAAGAACGACTGGCACCGAGGAAAGTACGGCGATCATCTTTCGCTCGAGTTCCTCCGCGGGAAGCGAATCGGCAAAATGGCCGCCCCCTTCCCGTATTCGGTCTAGGGGCAAATCGACGTTGCCGTACGCGCCTGAACGCGCAGAAACGAATACGAGGGGCGTTTTACGTACGGAATGGCACTCGAGTTGGCGGAACCCGCTCGGGGGAAGGGCGTCAAGAGCAAGTTCTGCCCTGCCTTCGCGTACGGCATCCGCCGCGTCCGATGGGTCGCCAGTCTCAATCGAAAGACGGAGATCGGGATGTTCCCTGGCGAGCGCTTCTACAAGGGGCGGTAGGATAGAATAGCAGGCGGTCACCGAGGCATAGATGCGAAGGATCCCTCGTAGTCGGTCATCGCGTTCCCCGAGTTTAAGAAGCAGATCCTGTTGCCGATGAAGGCTCTCGCGGGCAAAGGCAAGAAAGGCCGCTCCCTCTCTCGTCAGTGAAACCTGGCGCGTATCTCGCTCCAGAAGTAAAACACCCATCTCCTCTTCAAGCCGCCCTAGAAGACGGCTTAAGGCTGAGGGGCTCAGGTGTACCTGCGAGGCGGCCCGGGCAAAGTGGAGGGTATCGGCAAGTGCCGAAAAGGCCTCAAGTTCGTGGAAGTCCATACATGCATGATATCTTTGTGTTGTATAATACGCAATAGACCCGTGCAAATGTTTTGCTTTACGCAACGGAATAAAAAGAGTATAAAAGAAACAATTTGAAGCTATAATAATTGTTCTGCAATCAATATTAAGGAGACAAACTATGAACTATTTTAACTCGATCCCCTGGCGCGTGGCGCTCGGTCAGCTCTGCACCTGCCGCTTCATGGACCGGAACGAGTTCTCGGACGGCACCGCCGCCCTCAAAGGCAAGAAGATCGTCATCGTCGGCTGCGGCGCCCAGGGACTCAACCAGGGCCTCAACCTCCGCGATTCCGGCCTCGACGTGAGCTACGCCCTCCGCAAGGAGGCGATCGCCGAGAAGCGCGCGAGCTGGAAGAACGCGACCGAGAACGGCTTCAAGGTCGGGACCTACGATGAGCTGATCCCGTCCGCCGACGTCGTCGGTAACCTGACGCCGGACAAGCAGCACACCCCCGTTATCTCCGCCGTTATGCCGTTGATGAAGAAAGGTTCCGCGCTCTGGTATAGCCATGGCTTCAACATCGTCGAGGAAGGGATGCAGATCCGCAAGGACATCACCGTCGTCATGATGGCGCCGAAGGGCCCGGGGACCGAGGTTCGCGTCGAGTACACCCGCGGTTTCGGGATTCCGACCCTCATCGCCGTGCACCCCGAGAACGATCCCGAGGGGAAGGGTTGGGCGATCGCCAAGGCCCTCGCCGTCGGCACTGGTGGTAGCCGCGCGGGCGTTCTCGAGTCGAGTTTCATCGCCGAGGTTAAATCCGACCTCATGGGCGAGCAGACGATCCTTTGCGGCATGCTCCAGACCGGCAGCCTCCTCTGCTTCGACAAGATGGTCGCCGCAGGGATCGATAAGGGCTGGGCCGCTCGATTCATCCAGTACGGTTGGGAAACCGTCACCGAGGCGCTGAAGTGGGGTGGCATCACCGGGATGATGGACCGGCTCTCGAATCCGGCGAAGCTCAAGGCGAACGCCCTGTCCGTCGAGCTCAAGAAGATCATGACCCCGCTCTACCAAAAGCACCAGGACGATATTATCTCCGGCAAGTTCAGCTCCACGATGATGGAGGACTGGAAGGCCGGCGACAAGGACCTGCTCGCCTGGCGTGAGGCGACCGGCAAGACCGCGTTCGAGCAGACAGCGGCGGGCAACGTTCAGATCAGCGAGCAGGAGTACTTCGATAAGGGTATCCTCATGGTCGCCATGGTCAAGGCCGGCGTTGAGCTCGCCTTCGAGACGATGGTCGCCGCGGGCATCAAGCCCGAGAGCGCCTACTACGAGTCCCTCCACGAGACTCCGCTCATCGCGAACCTCATCAGCCGGAAGAAGCTCTATGAGATGAATAAGGTCATTTCGGACACCGCCGAGTATGGTTGCTACCTCTTCGACAACGCCTGCCGCCCCTTGCTCAAAGACTTCATGGCGAAAGTTGAGCTCGACGTCATCGGTAAGGGCCTCGCCGTCAAGGACGGGTCGGTCTCGAACCGCGAGCTCGTCAAGGTTAATGAGGAGATCAGGAACCACCCGGTCGAGATCGTCGGAAAGAAGCTTCGCGCTTACATGACCGCCATGAAAGAGGTTCTGTAAGGAGCGTCGATTCGAAGCTATTTGGCGACGGTCGCGAACGCGCGTACGGCGTTCGCGATCGCCGCCTCGGCCTGCTCCTCGCGTCGCTTGTTTCCCCAGGACACGGTTGCGCGCCCGATGGCCTTTCCGCCTTTTTTAGCGGCGTGGTCGACGATTTGACGGGTCGCGTTGTTCCCTCCCATCCAGGCGAAGGGTAGTCCATGGGTCACGAAAGCCCAAACGGATTTTTCGCCGAGACCTTCGGCGCGGTCAAGATACTTCAGCATAACCGGGTTGGCGCAAAACGCGATGACGGAGGTTCCGAAGACGAGGGCGTCGTATCCTCCGATGCTCGGCTCCCGCGTTAGGACGCAGGACTCGGGATGCCCCATCGGGTCGCCAGAAACTTCGATGCGCTCGATGGTCGTCGCGTGCCCTTCCTTGGCGAGAGCCCCGGCGATCCGCTCCGCGACCGAGGCAGTGTGTCCGGTCGCCGAAAACACGATAATCCCTATCTTCATGTTTCTTCCTCCCGTGTAGCCGATAGCGAGGCCTGTGGTAAGTACGTCGTCGTATCTTGACAAAAGAATGAAAGAATTGATAGTGTTCCGTAATAGTACTACTATGGAGGCACGAATGGAGTACACGAGACACGAGGATTCCCTGACCATCCTTGGCGATTTCGGCTTGAGTCGGCTTGAAGCGGGAGTGTACCTAGCGCTACTGACGGAGGGGGAATTAAACGGCTATGAAGCCGCGAAGGCTCTGGGCATTTCCCGCTCGAACGCGTACACGGCCCTTGCGACGCTCGTCGAGAAGGGCGCAGCCTGGGTTATCGATGGGTCCCCGACTCGATACGCGGCAATCCCGGCGAAGGACCTCTGCGCGGCCCGGCTACGGCGGTTAGAAGACGGTGCCGCGCGTCTGCTCGCGTGCCTACCTGAGCGGAAGCCTGGCTCAGGCTCCTACTTAACCGTGCGAGGCCGGGATCGCGTAATCGATCGCCTTCGGTTGCTTGTCGCCGGGGCGCGTGAGCGGGTGTATCTTGCCCTCGCGCGTTCGGAGTTGTCTCTCGTCGGGCGGGAACTCGCCGATCTTGCGGCGACCGGGCGTAAAGTGGTGATTATTACCGACGAAGGCGGCGCTCGTTGGGTATCGACAGAGAGTGGCCTTTCGGGGGCCGTCGTATATCGCGGGGTCGTCGCGCCTGGCCATGTTCGGGCTATCGCCGACTCGCAATACGTCCTGACGGGCGAGATCGGTGCCGGCTCCGACGAGACGTGCCTCTATTCCGACCAAGCGAACCTCGTGTCGCTTTTCAAGGAAGCCATCGCGAACGAGATTAAGCTGATCGAGCTTGGGGGAAGGACATGAGCGGCCTGCGATGGGAGACGAGATACGCCGCGCGAATCGGCGGGCCCGAATTCGGTGAGGGCGGCGGCGCGTACAAGTTCGAGCGGATTAAGCGAGCGAAGGAAGCGGCGCGACTCGCCCATCCCGAGCTCCCGATTATAGATCTTGGGGTCGGCGAGGGGGATTTGCCCGCCGACGCAGCGATCGTCGAGCGCCTTGCGCGCGAAGCGGGCTTACGCGAAAACCGAAGGTATGCCGACAACGGCACGCGGGAATTCGCCGAGGCGGCCGCCGAGTATCTTTCGCGCGTGTATGACATTCAGAGGCTCGATCCGGATACCGAGATTCTGCCGAGCCTTGGCTCGAAGTCGTTGCTCGCCATGCTCCCTGCATGCTTCGTCGACCCGGGCGACGTGCTCTTGATGCCCGTTCCCGCGTACCCGGTGATCGCCTCGTGGACGCGCTACCTCGGCGGCGTCGTGCATGAGCTTCCCCTTCTTCCCGAGAACGCGTTCCTTCCGGACCTCGAGTCGATACCGGACTCCGTGCTTGCGCGCGCGAAGATCTTATACCTAAATTACCCCAATAACCCCACAGGGGCCGTCGCGGATCCTGCGTTCTTCGCGCGCGCGGTCGCCCTTGCCGAGCGATGGGGTATCGTAATCGTTCATGACGCGGCCTATGGCGCCCTGACGTATGGGAACGCGAAGCCGCTTAGTTTCCTCTCGGTTCCCGGGGCGCGAGACGTCGGCGTGGAGGTCCATTCCCTATCGAAGGCTTTTAATATGACTGGTTGGCGGCTTGGTTTTCTCGCGGGTTCGGCGCGCGCGGTCGCGGCATGCGCGGCGGTAAAGGCGAATACCGACGCGGGGCAATTCCGCGCGATGCAACGGGCAGGCGCCGCCGCGCTCTTCGATCCGTCTATCACGGCCCGGCTCGCCGAGCGGTACGCGCGGCGCTTCGCCATTCTCGTGCCCGCGCTGCGATCGGCCGGGTTCGACGCGACGCCGCCCGAGGGCTCGTTCTATTGCTATT
>JAKPSR010000319.1 GCA_029571425.1 Spirochaetota bacterium
CGCGGCGATCGCCCAAACCCCTGGCTTCCCCGACTGGGGCTTTTGCGTCCTTCCGCTGAACTACCGCGACCTGGGCGCCGCGGCCGACGAGTGCCTCCGAGAGGCCGCCCGGCTCGGTCTTGGGGTAATCGCGTCCGACCCCTTCGCGGGCGGCGTTCTCGAGAACCCACCCCCCACCGTCCGCGCCCTCTTTCGAGACGCCCCCAAGCCGCGGAACACGACGGAATGGGCCCTGCGCGCCCTTTGGGAGCGCCAGGAGCTGACCGCGGCGGTCGCCCCCTACCGCCGGCCGGAGGATCTCGTCCGCGACGCGATCTTCGCGGAGGCGGGGCGCCCGAATAGCCTCCCGGCGAAGGAGCTCGCCGTGCTTTCCGACGCCGCGCGGGCGCTCGTACGCGCGAACCCTTGACACGATCGGGCAAATTTACCAAAGTCCATTATAGACAGTTCCATCGCGGCGAGTAGCTAGGCGACGAGCCTAGAGGAGGGCAGGAAAAGAGATTGAAAGGGTGCGACGTTTCCATTGAACACGTGTCGAAGTCCTTCGGGAACTTCCACGCCCTTGATGACGCAACCATCAAGATCGCCAAAGGGGAGTTCTTCTCCCTCCTCGGCCCGTCCGGGTGCGGGAAGACAACCCTGCTCCGGATCATCGCCGGCTTCGAGACCCCCGACGAGGGGATCGTCACCTTCGACGGCCAGAACATCATCGGGATCGACGCCAACAAGCGCCAATCGAATACCGTCTTTCAGAACTACGCCCTCTTCCCACACCTGTCGGTGTACGAGAACGTCGCCTTCCCGCTGCGCATACGAAAGGCGCCGGCCGGCGAGATCGACCGAAAGGTGCGCGACTACCTCCATCTCGTCCAACTCGACGCCCACCTCGGCAAGAAGCCGAACCAGCTCTCGGGCGGGCAAAAGCAGCGCGTCGCGATCGCGCGCGCCCTGATCAACGAGCCGAGCGTCCTCCTGCTCGACGAGCCGCTGTCGGCCCTCGACGCGAAGCTCCGGTCAAACCTCCTCGTCGAGCTGGACGCGATACACGACCAGATCGGGATCACCTTCATCTACGTCACCCACGACCAAAGCGAGGCGCTGTCCGTCTCCGACCGCATCGCGGTGATGAACCAGGGGAAGGTCCTGCAGATCGGCACGCCGTTCGAGATCTACGAGAGCCCGGCGACCGAGTTCGTCGCGAAGTTCATCGGCGAGACGAACCTTTTCGACGCGCGCGTCGCCTCCTGCGCCCCGCACGGGAACGGCGAATTCATGGTCGACCTCGACGTCCCCGAGCTCGGGCGGCGCATCAAGGTGACCGACTACGACGAGACCCAGACGGGCCAGCAGGTGAGCTTCACCGTCAGGCCCGAGAAGATACGCATCACCCTCGAGGAACCCGCGTCGAACGGGCGCGAGCTCAACGTCTTCCGCGGCGTCGTCGAGGAGCCCGTCTACTCGGGCTTCCAATCGAAGTTCTACGTGAAGCTCGAGAACGGGACGGTGCTGAAGGTCTTCAAGCAGCACCAGAACTACCTCGAGGACGGGCCGGAGATCGCGTGGAAGGACGAGGTCTTCGTCTCGTGGAGCGCGAACGACGGCTACATCGTCGAGGTCATCAACCAATGAGCCGCCCCAAGCCGCTCGCGGGGCGGAACTACGGCCCCGCGTACAGCTACCCGATGGGCGGGTGGTTCACCGCCTTCTTCATCCTGCCGATCGCGATCATCGTCCTCTACAGCTTCATGCGGAAGGGGACGCACGGCGGCGTCGTCTGGGAGCCGAGCCTCGAGGCGTACCGGCAGATGCTCAACTCGAGCTACGCCCGACTCTTCGTCCGTACCCTCGCGGTCACCCTGGTCTCGACGGCGCTCTCGATCGCGATCGCCCTTCCCTGCGGGTACGCGATGGCGCGGTCGAGGGCGCAGACACTCCTCCTCTTCCTGGTGATCATCCCCTTCTGGACGAACTCGCTTATCCGCATCAACGCGTGGATCGCCATCCTGGGGAACGAGGGCTTCCTTAACGAGACGCTTCGCCGGTTCGGGCTCATCACGGAAAGCCTTCCGTTTCTATACAACCAGCGGGCGGTCGTCCTCGTCCTCGTCTACATGTACCTCCCGTACGCGATCCTGCCGATCTTCACCGCGATGGACAAGTTCGACTTCTCCCTGCTCGAGGCCGCGCGCGACCTCGGGGCCACGAAGAGCCAGTCGATGCTCAAGGTCCTCCTGCCGAACGTGCGCGCCGGCATCGTCACCGCGATCATCTTCACCTTCATCCCGATCTTCGGCGCGTACACCGTGCCGCTCCTCGTCGGCGGGAAGGATTCCTACATGCTCGGGAACATCGTCGTCGACCAGGTGACGAAGCTGCGGAACTGGCCGCTCGCCTCGGCCTTCTCGCTCGTGATCACGGTCGTCAGCACGGCCGGCGTCCTTTGGATGATGGGGACGAGCGCCCGCGAGGCGGCGCGCCTCAAGGCGGCGACCGGGACCAAGCAGGAGGCGGGCGTATGAGCACCCCGCTCACCACTGCCTACGGGCAGTTCATCGCGCGCCTCTCGAAGCGAAAGCCGACCTCGGAGCCCGCGCGGCACGCCCGGCGCGCGTTCCAGAGCAAGAACCGCCTATCGATGTCGAACACCGTCCTCGTCGCGACGCTCGCCTTCCTCTTCCTCCCGCTCGCCGTCATCGTCTTCTATTCCTTCAACGACGCGAAGGGCATGGTATGGACGGGCTTCTCGCTCCGCTGGTACGAGCGGCTCGTCTTCGGGTCGGAGAAGCTCTGGACCTCGTTCGGTAACAGCCTCGTCGTCGCGTTCGCGTCGGCCTTCGTGTCGACCGTCCTCGGCACCCTCGCCTCGATCGGGGTGAACTGGTACCGGTTCCGCGCGCGGACGTACATACAGACGATCAGCTTCCTCCCGATGGTCCTCCCCGAGGTGATCATCGGCATCTCGATGCTGATCTTCTTCTCGGCCGTCAACGTCCCGCTCGGGATGCTGACGATCTTCATCGCGCACACGACCTTCTGCCTCCCGTTCGTCTTCCTGATGGTCCTCGCCCGCCTCGACGAGTTCGACTTCTCGATCATTGAGGCGGCGCACGACCTCGGCGCGTCCGAGCGGCAAACCCTTTTCCGCGTGATCATCCCGGCGATCACGCCGGGCATCCTCTCGGGATTCCTGATGGCGATCACGATGTCGCTCGAGGACTTCGTCATCACCTTCTTCGTGTCCGGGCCCGGGTCGACGACGCTTCCCCTGTACGTCTTCTCGATGGTCCGCTACGGGATATCGCCCGTGATCAACGCGCTCTCCTTCGTCATGATCCTGGGGACGATGCTGATCGCCTTCGCCCTCCGGAATTTCCTCAAGAATATCGCGGCCTCGAAATGAGAGCCGCAGGTATACCGCGCGACTCCCGTAGCGGGGACGCCGATCTCTCTGGTGGAGGCATCGCCATGAAGCACGCCATTCGCGCCTCGGCGCTCGCGATAGGGGCACTCGCCCTCGTCGCCCTCGGGTTCTCCGGATGCAACAAGGGCTCCGGGAAGACTCTCTATCTCTATAACTGGACGTACTACACCCCCGACTCCGTGATCGAGAAGTTCGAGAAGGAATACGGGGTCAAGGTCGTCTACGACGACTACGCCTCGAACGAGGACATGTACGCCAAGCTCAAGGCCGGCGGGTCCGGGTACGACATCGTCATTCCCTCGGGAGACTACGTCTCGATCATGAGAAAGCAGGGCATGCTCGAGCGGATCGACCTCGCGAAGATCCCGAACGCCAAGTACATCAGGCCCGAGGCGCTCGCGAAGGCGACCTACGACCAGGCGATGGAGTACTCCGTTCCCTACTACATGGGCGCGGCCGGCGTCGCCGTGAACACGGACAAGGTCAAGGAATTCGAGCAGAGCTGGAACATCTTCGCGAGGAAGGACCTCGCCGGCAGGATGTCGATGATGGACGACATGCGCGAGGTCCTCGGCGACGCGCTCGCCTACCTCGGCTACTCGGTCAACACGACCAACGACGAGGAACTCGAGAAGGCCTATAGGCTCGTCAACGAGCAGTGGAAGCCGAACCTCGTCAAGTTCGACGCCGAGGGATTCGCGAAATCCTTCGCCGCGGGCGAGTTCTGGGTCGTCCAAGGCTACGCCGAGGCCGTCTACGCCGAGGTGCCGCCCGAGATGCACGACAAGGTCGCCTTCTTCATCCCCAAGGCGGAGGGCGGGCCGATGTACCTCGACAGCATGTGCATCCCGAAGGGAGCGCGCAACGTCGAGCTCGCGCACAAGTTCATCGACTTCATCCTTAGGCCGGATATCTACGCCGAGTTCCTCGACACGTTCGGGTTCCCCTCCACCATCCACGCGGAGGCGGGCGCACTGCAGCAGAAGAAGCCATACTACGAGGCCGACGCGCTCGTAAACAGCGAGCTCAAGGAAGACCTCGGCGAGAACCTCGAGAAGTACAACCAGGTCTGGCAGAAAATTCGTTTTACAGAATAGGGCGCGCGGGGTATAATGGCCGCACAGTATGATCATTGACGAGTTCTACCGCAACATCCTGGAGAGTCTACCTCAGGTCGTACTGGTGGCCACGCCCCTCGCCAACCCCGAAACGGGCGAGACGGACCTTCTGATCGAGTTCGTCAACTCGGCGTGGGAGCGGGTCGTCGGGTCGCGCATCCAGACCGTCCTCGGGAAGCTTTTCTCGCAGACGATCTACGCGCGGTCCGAGATACCCTGGGTCGGCATGGCCGAGGAGGCCGTCAGGGGCCGCCGCGAGCAGCACCACACCCTCTACAGCTCCCTTCTCGACAAATGGCTCGACATCCACGTCCTC
>JAKPSR010000332.1 GCA_029571425.1 Spirochaetota bacterium
GGCGGCGAGGGCGACCGGCGTCGCGACGGGCTCGCGCGACCTCCCGACGGGCGCGGGCGGGTTCGTCAGGACGGCGACGACGCGGTGGCGGCGGGCCACCGACTCAAGCGAGGGGACTGAGCACGCGGGGCTGCCGGCGAAGAGCACGTTCAGCATCGCGCGGTTACCGCCCTTCCGGGACCGGGGTTGTCGCGAATTTCGCCTCGATGCGGGCCCGCTTATCCGGGGCGATGCGGTCGATAAAAAGGATGCCGTCAAGGTGATCGTTCTCGTGCTGGATGACGCGGGCCAGGAAACCGTCGGCCTCAAGGGTGAAGCGCCTGCCGCGCTCGTTCAGGGCCTGGACCACGACGCGCGCGGGCCGCACTACGTCCTCGTAGTTTTTCGGGACGCTTAAGCACCCCTCCTCGTAGACCGAGGTTTCGGTCGAGGTTTCTATGATTTGGGGATTGATAAAGGCGCGCTCGACCCCGTCGTCCGCCTTGACGACGAATAGGCGTATGCCGAGACCGATTTGCGGGGCGGCGAGCCCAACGCCGTCCTCTTTTTCCATTGTCTCGAACATTTCCCGGATCAGCGCGCGGGTTTCGTCGGTGACCTCGGGGAGGGGAATCGCTTTTTGCCTGAGGATGGGGTCCCCCAGCTTGACCACTTTCATACCTATAAAGTACCGATTTGCGCCGCACTGGTCAATGCGTTGGGGGATGCGCATGCCTTGACAAAAGACCATATAAAAGCCATTTTTTGGTATGCAAACTTCCATCTTCGACAGCGACGTCTCCATGCCCACCGAGGTGAAAAAGGCCGTCACCGACGCGCTTCCGCGCTTCATCAAGACCGCCAGCGACAACGACGTCCGCTCCGCCTCCGTACAGATCGCGAAGGCATTCGGCGATCAGGAACTGTTCGCGCCAATTGTTTCCCCTAAAACCCCAATCCGCGACGAGGCGGAGAAGAAGCTCGTGCAAAGCTTTCAGAAGAATCTCGAGCTCCTCGTGCAGAAGACGTGGGTCGAGAAGGCCGACGAGGCGATGAAGGAGGAACTTCTTTTCCGGATCAACACCCTCTGCGGCAACCTCTCGCGCTACGATTACCACACCTCGCTCGCCGAATTCCTCCCCGTCCTCCACGACGTGGTTTACCTTCTCTTCGGTTCCCTCGCGAAGGGGGAATCGTTTATCGAGTACGCGGTCCGCGTCGATCCCGACTTCGGCTTCTTCTGGTACTACATCAATTCCCTGCCCCCGCACGATTCCTGGTCCGAGGATAAGTGCCGCGCCGCGGTCCTCCTCGGGATATTCTTCCTCGCGAATTTTTAAGGGGGCCATGCGGTGACGAACCTCGACGATATCTGCGCCAGTCTCAGGGCCGCGTCGACGCGGCTCGCGCTCCAGTCGGCCGAGGAAAAAAACCGGGCCCTCCTCGCCGTGCGCGACTCGATCGACTCGCAGCGCGATTCCATCCTCCAGGCGAATGCGCGCGACGTCGAGCGCGCCCGCTCGGGCGGGATGAGCGAGCCGCTTATCGCCCGCCTCGCCCTCTCGGGAAAGGGGATCGACGAGATCCTCGCCGCGCTTTCCGCCCTTGCCGAGCAAACCGACCCGATCGGTCAGGTCGTCGCGGGTTGGTCCGTGCCCAACGGCCTCGGGATACGCCAGGTCCGCGTCCCCCTCGGGGTCGCGGCCGTGATCTACGAGTCTCGCCCCAACGTAACCGTCGACGCCTTCGCCCTCGCGTATAAGAGCGCGAACGCCGTCCTCCTGCGCGGCAGCAGCTCCGCCCTCGAGTCGAACCGCGCCCTCGTCGCCGCGATTAAGGCCGGCCTCGCCGCGTCGGGCGGGGAAGCCGACGCCGTCGAGCTTTCGGAGCCAGACGGCGCCTCGCACGCGGACGTGGATTGGATACTCGCCGCGCGCGGTAAGATCGACATCGCCCTCCCGAGGGGCGGCGCCTCGCTGATCAGGCGCGTCGTCGAGACGGCCCGCGTCCCCGTCATCGAGACGGGCGCCGGGGTGTGCCACCTTTACGTCGACCCGACCGCCGACCTCGGGATGGCGGTGCGCATCGCTGACAACGCCAGGGTACAGAAACCCGCCGCCTGCAACTCCCTCGACTGCGTCCTCGTGCACCGCGACCGCGCGGCCGAGTTTTTCCCCGCCCTCGCCGCATCGCTTTCTCGCCACGAGGCGAAGACCGGCAAGCCAGGCGGGGTCGAGTTCCGCTGCGACGCGCGCTCCCTCGCCGCCCTCGCGGGTTCCGGCGCGAACGCCGTCGCGGCGACCGAGGAGGACTGGGGTTTTGAGTTCCTCGACTACGTCCTCGCCTGTCGCGTCGTGGATTCCCTCGACGAGGCCATCGACTTCATCAATGCCCACGGGACCCGGCACTCGGAGACCATCGTGACCGAGAGCCGCGCGGCCGCGCGCTCCTTCCAGGCGCGAGTCGACGCCGCCTGCGTCTACGTCAACGCCTCCCCCCGGTTCACCGACGGCGGCCAGTTCGGGCTCGGCGCCGAGATCGGGATCAGCACCCAAAAGCTCCACGCGCGCGGCCCGATGGGCCTTACCGCGCTCACCACCACCAAGTACCTCGTCGAGGGGGAAGGACAGGTTCGCCCATGATCAAGAAGGTGATCCAGGAATCGCGGAAGATCGTGATCAAGATCGGATCGAACACCATCGCGAAGCCGGACGGGACGATCAATCCCGAGATGATGAGGGAACTCGCCTCCCAGTGCGCGGACCTGATCCGCTCGGGGAAGCAGGTCGTCCTCGTCTCCTCGGGCGCCCAGGTCGCCGGCGTCTCCGCGATAGACCGCTGGGCGCGCAAGAAGGACATTCATTACCGCCAGGCCCTCTGCGCCATCGGCCAGGTCGAGCTAATGGACCACTGGCGCGCGGCCTTCGCCGCCTTCAACCTTCACATCGGCCAGCTCCTTCTTACCAAGGACGACTTCATGGACGATCACCGCACGCTCAACATGCGGAACACGATCTTCACCCTCGTCGACGAGGGCGTCGTCCCGATCATCAACGAGAACGACTCGGTCTCGACCGACGAGATCAAGATCGGCGACAACGACAACCTGAGCGCGCTCACGGCGGTCCTGTGGAGCGCGGACCTCTTGATCCTGGTCAGCGACATCGACGGGGTCTACGATAAGAACCCGAAGGAACACGCGGACGCGCGCCTCATCGAGGAGGTCGCCGACATCGCGGCCCTTCGCGCCGGCATCTCGATCGGCTCGACGAACAGCTTCGGCACCGGCGGCATCGCGACCAAGCTCGAGGCCGCCGAGCGCGCGACCCAATACGGCATCCCCATGCTTCTCGCGAACGGCTCGCGGCCTCGGTTCCTCGAGGCCCTCGCCGCCGGGACGCAGCAGGGAACGATATTCCTGGCGAGGGGGTAGCAAATGGCACGTCGAACGGTAGGGTGCATCGGGACCGGGGTCATGGGCTCCGCGTTGATGGAGGCGGTCGCGAAGTCCGCCGGGGCGGGCGAGATACTCCTGCGCGACTCGGAGCCGGGCAAGGCCGAGTCGCTCGCCGCGCGCCTCGGCTGCGCCGTCGCCGGGTCGAACCGCGAGCTTGCCAAAGGCGCCCGTTTCGTGTTCCTCGCGGTTAAGCCCGCGTACCTCGCCGGCGTCCTCGACGAGATCGGCCCCGCGCTGACCCAGGACACCGTCCTCGTATCGATGGCGGCCGGGGTTCCCATAGACTTCATCAAGCGGCACGTCGACGGACACCCGCGCGTGGTGCGCATCATGCCGAACATGCCCGCCTCAGTCGGCGCCGGGATGATCGCCGTGGCGAGCGGGCCGTCCGTCCCCGCCTCGGACGTGGAGGAGCTCCTTCGCCTGCTCGCGCCCGCCGGCCTCGCCGAGATCACGGGAGAGGCCCTGATGGACGCGGTGACGGCGGTTTCGGGCTCGGGACCCGCCTACGGTTTTATCTTCATCGAGGCACTCGCCGACGCGGCCGTGCGCATGGGGATGCCCCGCGTTCAGGCGATCCGCTACGCGGCGCAAACCCTTAAGGGCGCCGCCGAGAGCGTCCTCGTGACCGGGACCCATCCCGCCGCGCTTAAGGACGGGGTGTGCTCTCCCGCGGGCACCACGATCGCGGCGGTCGCCGAGCTCGAGGCTCGCGGCTTCCGCGCGGCCGTGATGGCGGCCGCCCAGGCGGCCTTCGATCGCTCGCGCGAGCTCGGCAAATAGCGGACCCGCCGTGGACGCGGAGGATCCCGACTACCTCTCGAGCCAGCTCGTCACCTACATCGGGAACAAGCGCGCGCTCCTCTCGCTGATCGAGGAGGGACTCGCCGCCGCGGGCGCGAGGCTCGGCCTACGCCGGGCGCTTGACGTCTTCGAGCCCTTCGCCGGCTCGGGAGCCGCCTCCCGCCTTTTCAAGTCACGCTCGCGCTTTCTCGCCGTCAACGACCTCGAGCCCTACGCCGAGCCGATCGCGCGTTGCTATCTCGCGAACCGATCGTCGCTCGACCTCCCTTCCCTCCGCGCGGCGCACGCCGACCTAGTCGATCGACTTCGCGACGACCGCCTTAGGGACGGCTTTATCGCCGAGCTCTACGCACCCGACTGCGACGAGGCGATCAAGCCCGGCGAGCGCGCGTTTTACACGCGGCGCAACGCGCGGTACATCGACACCGCGCGGGCCCTGATCGGCGATCTCGATCCTGGCCTTCGGGACTTTTTCCTCGCCCCTTTATTGGCCGAGGCCTCCGTGCACGCGAACACCTCGGGGGTTTTCAAGGGCTTTCACAAAAACAGGAAGACCGGCGTAGGGCAGTTTGGCGGAACCGGCTCGGACGCCCTCTCTCGCATCCTTTCCCCGATCTGTCTCCCGTTCCCGGTATTCAGCCGCTTCGAGTGCGAGTTCGAGTCGACGACCCTGGACGCCGTCGAGGCCGCGCGCGATCACGCCTCCAGGGGGCGCGAGTTCGACGTCGCGTACCTCGATCCGCCGTATAACCAGCATCCGTACGGGTCGAACTATTTTATGCTGAACCTCATCGCGTCATACGGGCGTCCGGGGCGCATAAGCCCGGTTTCCGGCATTCCGGTCGACTGGCGACGCTCGGCATATAACCGGCGCGCCGAGGCGGCGTCGGCGATCGCCAGCCTCGTCGAGGCGACGCCGGCGCGCTTCATCCTCCTCTCGTACAACTCCGAGGGTTTCGTGCCGCCCGCCGAGCTCAGGGATCTCCTTGGGCGGTTCGGCCGTGTCGAGACGCTCTCGCGTCCCTACGCCGCCTTCCGGGGGAGTCGGAACCTCGCGGGTCGGCCGATCCGGGTGCGCGAGTACCTCTACGTTCTCGAGAAAACCTGCTAGGCGGAAATGTATCTCTGGACGAGGGCGAGTAGCTGATCGGGGCGAAAGGGCTTGAACAGGTAGTCGGTGATATAGGCGCTGTGCGTCTCGATGGATTCGGGCGTGGCGTGCGTCGCCGTCTGCGCGATGATCGGGGCGGTGCCCCCGAGTTCCTGCTTAATCTTCCGCGCGGCGTCGTAGCCGTTCATGCGCGGCATGTGGATGTCCATCAGGATCAAGGAATAATAGTCGCGCGACCGCGCCGCGCACTTCTCGACGGACTCAAGCCCGTCCGAGGCGAGCTCGTTCGGGTATCCGAGCGATTCGAGTAGGGTCACGATGATCTCGGCGTTAATCTCGTTGTCTTCAACCACCAATATCGGCGACATAATATCCTCTATTGGATAAGTATATGCGCTTCGAGTAAAAAAGCACGCGATTTTTTTGAATAAAGTACGCTTTTCGAAAAACTTTTGAACTTATACCAATGGTTTAATAGTAACTGATGCGGAACGAACCGGAATGGACGAAACCGACGCGAGCGTACGCCCGGCGAGCCCGCTCGTTCGCCGGTTTGACGAAGAGGCACATTCGCCGACCCGCGCCCACGCGGTCCGCGGCGAGATGCGACACGAGCGCGGTCGCGAGCCCGCGCCCCCGCCAGTCGGGAAGGGTAAATACGCCGCCGACTTGGTCCCACGAAAGACCGCGGGCGTTCGTTCCCGCCTTGGCTACCGGGTGGCCGTCGGCGCGGGCAAGGTACACGAGTTGCGAGGCTAAGCTCGCGCGAAGGGACGCGCGGCACGTTTCGGGATCGAAGGGATCCCCCGGGGGGATCACCTCTTCGCGCTCATATAGGGTTTGGAGGGGAAGGAGCCCGTCAACGTCGGTCGATGTCGCCCGATCGACGCGGATACCGTCCGATAGGGGGCAGTCGGACGGGGGCATCCAGTCCGCCGGCAGCGTTAAGAGTTCGTAGTCGACGGCGCGGGACGGCGCGACGGGAAGTTGCGCCTCAAGGAGAAGGGTACCGGCCCGCTCTCCCATCAGGCAGCGGACATCGCGCTCGGCGAGGAAGGGTTGAATGGCGCCCGCAAGGTCCTCCGGCTCGGCCGACTCGTCGATGCAGTGCAGGACGATTCCCGACGCGGAGTGGTGGAGCAGGGCGCGCGGCGCGCCCGACCCATCGGCGGCGGCGGCGAGGCGGGAAGACTGAGCGGAAGGCAAGCGCGGCATGCCGTCGACGGCGATCTTTCCCGCGAGGGCGACGCAAAATGGCTCTCGCGCGGATACCAAGGCGACGCAGGCGGCAAAGTTCCTCTCGTCGACGGGGACTAGGCTCACTCGATTCCCTTCAGCGGCATCCTACCCGTCGGCTCGAAGTCGCCGGCGAGGGCGCTGAAGGCGGCGACGAAGGACGAGGGCGCGTAGCTGTAGCAAGCGAGCGCGTCGCTTACCCAGGGAACCTCGGCGAGATAGACCGGCGAGAGCGCCGAGATTACGATGATCCGGGGTCCGAGGTCGCGTAGGCCGCGGAGGACCGAGAGGTTCTCGCGGGAGGCGAGGCAGAATATCACGGTATCGTATCGCCCCGCCGCGCGAAGGAGCTCGCGCGAGATCGGCAGCGCGTCTGCGCCGGGGAAGCGGCGCGTCCCGGCCTCGAGGAAGTCGGGGAAGGACCCGGCGACGAGGACGCGCTCGTTCGGCGCTGGCCGATAGGGAAGGCCCTTTCCCCGGACGACCGTGATCGCGCGAGCGGCCATCGAGACGAAGAAGTTCTTTCCGTCGGGATCGGGCACGCGGTCGTCGAGGGCGGCGATATCCGGGTAGAGCGGAACGGGCTTCTCGCCCTTGAAGTAGTCAAGCTTCGCGAGGACGACGCGGCGCGCGGCGTCCGCTACCCGCGCGCGAAACGCGGGATCGGCGCGCATTCGCCCGAGTACGTGGGACCAGATGGGATCGCCGAAGTGCGGGGTCGTCGAGGACTCGATGATGTCGTTGCCCGCCTCAAGGGCGAGGGCGACCGCGCGCGAGACGCTGCCCGCGTACTGCGTCGCCCCGTTCATCATCATGTCGTCGGTGACGATCAGGCCGTTGAAGCCGAGCTCCTTCCGAAGCACCCCCTCGAGCAGGGTACGCGAGAAGGTCGCGGGCTCGCCCGCCGGGCATAGGGCCGGGAAGCTCAGGTGCCCGCTCATGATCGCGGGAACCCCCGCCTCGACGAGGCGGCGGAAGGGGACGAGCTCGCGCTCGTAGAACGTCTTGCGCCCGATCGGGATCACGGGAAGGGCGCCGTGGCTGTCGAGCCCGGTGTCCCCGTGCCCGGGAAAGTGCTTGGCCGTCGTCAGGAGGCCGGCTGCCCTGCTCCCGGCTACGAAGGCGGCGCCCAGGGCCCCGGCGGCCTCGGGATCCTCGCCGAAGGAACGCGGCCCGATGACGGTGGACTCGTGGTCGGTGTAGAGGTCGACCGTCGGCGCGAAGTTAAGGTTAATCCCAATCGCGGCGAGTTCGCGCGAGATGTAATAGCCCGAGTAGTAGGCGTCCATCGGTAGGCCCGACGCGCCGATCGCGAGGTTGCCCGGCGTCTCGGTCGTGCGTCCCTTGACGTGGCGTATCCACCCGCCCTCCTGGTCCGTCGCCACGAACAGCGGGATGCCGAAGCGGCCGGCCGC
>JAKPSR010000334.1 GCA_029571425.1 Spirochaetota bacterium
GGCGGCGAGCTCGATTGGGACGCCTGCGCGCCGCTTGAGTATCTCGGCGTTCTCCAGGATGATGCGGGCGACCCCGCCCCCGACCGTTCCGCAGCCCAGTATCGCGACCTTAAAGGTTTTCATCGAAGTGATTCCTTGCGTGAGTATTGATCCATTTTATGAAAAAGCCCGAGAGCGTGTCAAGTTTGCGCCCGGTTCCGCTCGGCGATAAGGGCGAAGGCGTCGAAAAAGTCGATCGGCCCGGCGGGCCCAGCAGACCCGTTGGGTCTGGCAGGCCCGTTTACCCCGCGCGCGAGGGTGTCGACGCGGTGAACGGAGAAGGTCTCGTGGATCTGCGCGCCGGCCGCTTCGGCGACGCGGTCGCGAAGCGGCCGATCAGCCTCGAAGGGCACGCGGACGCGCCACGAGTTCGCGCACTCGTCAAGCTCGACCGACAAGGCGGGCGTTGCCAACAGGAACTCGTCGACAGCCGGCTCGGCACGGAGCTGGGCGGCCCTTCCCGCGTCGAAGAACCGGTATTCGTACTCACCGCCCCATAGCAGGGTCGACAGGGCTTCGCGCTTACGCTTCCGCGAGAGCGGATAGACGAATGCGCGGGTAACCCGCAGACGCGGCGGAAGGTTTCGGTTGAGCGCGTCGAGTATCTCGGACTCGTCGACAGCGCGATACAGAAGGAACGAGGCGATCTCACGCTCGGAGGACACGCCGAGCGAAAGGCTCTGCGCGATCTCGAAGCGCGGCAGCGGGTTGAAGCCCTCGGTGAAGATGACGGGCAGCGCCGAGCGCACGAAGGCCTTGTTCCAGGTTTCGAGGAGTGAAAGGTGCGGGACGAAGGCGATCTCTTCTTCCTTCGTGAATGAAACGACGACGCGATGCGTCGCCTCGGGCGGGTTCGCCGCCTTTGCGGGCGGGACGGGCCGTCCCGCGTCTGGGCGGATCACGTCTATCGGCGCGGGGGCGCCGACGATCTCGCGCCCGTCTTCGGACGAGGCCGCCGCCGACTCGCTCACCCCGATGTCGCCGCCGCACACGCCGCACGCCTCGGCGCACTCGGGCAGGCAACGGCCCGTCAACAGCGAGGCGTCCGAGCGTTCCTTCTCGCGGCGAAGGAAGGCCTTTGAGGGACCGAGACTGACCTCGTCCCAAGGAAGCCGCTCGTCGAGCGAGCGCTCACGCAGGGTTTCGTGCTCGACGTCCCAGTCGGCCTCGGCGATGACTTCCTTCCAGATATCGGGACGCGCCCAATCGTCCCAGGCATCGAGCCTGCAGCCGCGCTTCCACGCCTCAAGGACGATAGCGCCCACTCGCTCGTCCCCGCGCGATAGCATCGATTCAAGGAAGGAGGTGAACGGGAACTGGGCGCTCAGCTTAAACGGCCCGCGCGGAAGCGCCGCCTTGATCCGGGCGACGCTCTCCTGTGCTTCCGCGACGCCGAGCTGGCGCGCCCATTGATAGGGGGTATGCGGCTTCGGGATGAAGGTGCCGACGTTCGCCGTGCACTGCATCCGCGTCCGAGCCTGGACCTCGAGGAGGAAGTTGGCGATCTCGTCGGCCTCGTTCCGCCCGGCGAGGTTGACCGGAAGTCCGATCATGAAATAAAACTTCGCCCCGCTCCACCCGCGCCTCTTCGCCTCGCGGAGGATGTCGACCACGCGGTCAAGGCATACCTCCTTGTTGAGCGCGAGCTGCCACGCGTCAACCGGCGTCTCGACCGCGAAGGTAAGCCCGCTCTTGCGCACCTCGGCCATCCGCTCGAGGAGCGGGAGCGTGAAGGTGTTCACCTTTAGCGACGGGAGCTGGAAGGAGACGTTGCGGCCGGCGAACCGGGCCGTAAGCGAGTCGATGAGCCCGCCGATGCCGGGGTAGTCGCCCGACGAGAGCGACAGCAGGCTGATCTCGCGGTACCCGCCGCGCGAGACGAGGAACTCGGCGTCCGCGATGACGCGCGCGGGGTCCTTCACGCGCTGCGGGCGGTAGTAGAGGCCGGCGTGGCAAAATCGGCAGCCGTTCGGGCAACCCCGCATGATCTCGAGGGAGCCGTGGTCGTGGACGACGCGC
>JAKPSR010000348.1 GCA_029571425.1 Spirochaetota bacterium
TCACCGTCGAGACGGGCGAGGAATACGCCCTTCGCCAAGTGCTTGAGGGCTTTTTCCGCCCCAGGGATTGGGACGGCGCTATAGCGGCCATCGGGGAATTCCTCTCGATCAGGAGAAGCGAGCGCACGACCGCGCGGGCGCATTTCTACCTCGGCGAGGCTCTGTTCTTTAAGGGGGAGCATGGGCGCGCGATCCTGGAATTCCTGCTCGCGCGCGACCAGTACTATAACCAGTCGCGCGAGTGGATCCAGTACGCGCTTAAGGCCGCGACGAACCCTATCTGATTTTCCTGAGCATATTGAGGAGAAATGGCTCGCCGCCGGCCACGGGCTCGGCCTTCGCGCCGCCTTCCTGCGCGCCGCCCGAGGCGGCTTCCTTCGCGCGGGGGATCACGGCGTCGCCCGCGTTGACGCGGTCGAAATACCCCGAGCGCTCGAGAATCCCCTGCGAAAGGTCCTCGTCGAGCGCGGTGACCGTGAAGCTCGCGAGCACCTGGTCGGCGGGATAGCTGAGGGCGAGCCCCTCGTTCGCCGGCCGCACCGAGGCGCGGGGAACGACGTCGAATATTTGATCCTTCGCGATCCCGTCGCTTCGGCCGAGGTCGATGATGGCGTCCGCCTGATACCTGGCGAGCACGGCCCCGCGAACCGGCATGCGTGACGCGACCGTCTGGACGAGGCGCCTGAGCGCGTTCGCGTAGCGGTCGTTTCCGGTCCTGAATACCGAGAACGCCTCGGCCCTCGAGCCGGTCCGCGAGACGTAGAGGTCAAGCGAGATTCGCACGTCGCGCTCGGTCTCGTCGAGAGTCACCAGGGCGAAGTAATCCTCGCCCGCCTCCCGCGATGCCCTGAACGCCTCGGCGTAGCTCGACACCGGCGCCTCGCGCGCCGACACCGTAAAGCGCTGGTCGTAGCTAAACACCTCCGCGACCATCGAGACCGTCACCCGCTCCGCGTCCGGATGCCGCACGTTTCCCGGGTCTGCCTGATAGTAAAGGCCGACGCGCGCGTGCGACTTGTCGAGGTAGAGCGGGTCAACCTTCCATTTCTTCGGGAGCGACCCCTGCAGGAGCTTCTCGTAGTTCTCCACCGCGTCGTTCACCTCGGACGTGCTCTTGCCGAGCGTCTGGATGAATTTCAGCTGGTCAAGGTGGCGGGCGGGATAGCCGCGCGTCAGCAGGAGCTTCGCGTAGGCGCGGCGGCTCGCCACGTCGTACGGGTTCACCTTCAGGGCGCGGCGGTACTCGTAGAGGGCTTGGTCCGACAGGTTCTTCTGCTCGAAGACGCGGGCGCGCTCGACGTGGTACGCCGCCCAGCGGCCGCGTCGGGCGTCCTCGAACGGCAGCTCGGCGAGGACGATCCCCTCGGCGAACGCGCGGAACACCTCGTCCTCGGGAGCGACCTGAAGCCCGGTCTGCGCTGACCGAAGGGCCTCCTCCGCCTTACCGAGACGACGAAGCGCGAGGGAACGCAGGTACCAGGCGCCGGGAAGGCTCCGGTCCCGCGCGATCCGCTCGTCGCACACGTCGACGACCTCGGCGTAGCGCCCCGTTCGGTAGAGGACGGACGCGAGAAGTTCCTGGGCGTCGTCGTAGCGTGGCTGCAGCCTGAGGGCCGCGCGTGCGCGCCCCTCGGCCTCGCCGTACCGGCCCTCGAGCGAGGCGAGGTACCCGGCGAAATAGTGTACCTGGGCGCTGTCACCGTGGTACTGAAGGGCCTTCGAGGCATAATCGCGCGCGAGCGCCGCGTTCCCGAGCTCCCATGACACGAGCGCGAGCGACAGCAGGGCCTTGCGGTTCTCCGGCTGCCTTTTGAGGGCGTCGAGGTATCGCGCCGACGCGGCGGAGACCCGGCCCGCGCTGATCTCGATCTCGGCCGAGCCGAAACGCGCGCCCACGTCGTTCGGCCACGACGAGAGCACGGCGGAGAAGACGCGCTGAGCCTCCGCGAGCTTGCCGGTGCCGACGAGGATGAAGCCCTCGAGGTCCATGAGTTCGGGGTCGTTCTTCCGGTATGTCTGGGCCTTCTTAACCTGAGCGAGCGCGTGGTCGTACTCGTCGAGCGCGTAGAAACACTCGGCGAGCCCGCGATACGCCTGGTGAAACGACGGGTTCTCGCGGAGCGCCTCCTGGTAAAGCTCGATGGCCGAGTACCACTCCTCCGCCTCCTGGCTCGCGCGCGCGGCCTCGAAGTTCGAGACCGCGTCCGCGAAGAGGGTTCCCGCCGCGAGGGCGAGGGCAAGGGCGATGAGGCTTCGCTTCGTCATGGCGTCATCCTTCCTTTTTGCTCACGATTTTCACCGCGTTTATCCGGTGACCGTCCATGTCCTGCACGATGAAGTCGAGCCCGCCGAACGAGGCCTTCTCGTACTTCACCGGTATCTTCCCGAATAAGTCGAACACGAAGCCGCCGAGGGTCTCGGCGTCCGTGTCGGTCGGCAGGCCGGGAACCGTCTCCGCGAGCTCGTCGAGGCTTACCCTGGCGTCGCAGAGCCACACCCCCTCGCCGATCGGCAGGATGTCCTCGCGCTCGTTGTCGAACTCGTCCTGGATGTCGCCGACGATCTCCTCGATGATGTCTTCCATGCAGACGATGCCCGAGACCCCGCCGTACTCGTCGATCGCGATCGCGATGTGCACGTGCCTGCGCTTAAACTCGCGCAGAAGGGAATCGATCCGCTTCGACTCGGGGACGAAGAATGGCTTTCGGATGATCGAGGCGAGGTCGATCTCTTGCCCGCGGGCGACGTGCTTAAGGAGGTCCTTCGCGTAGAGGACGCCGACGACGTTGTCGATGGAATCTTTATAGACGGGAAAGCGCGAATGGCCGCTCGAGGCCACGCGGTCGAGGAGCTCGTCTCGACCCGCCTCTATCGGCACGAACTCGACGTCGATGCGGGGAACCATGACTTCCTTCACCGAGGTGTCGGAGAGGTCGACGATTCCGCGTATCATGTCTCGCTTCTCCTCGTTGAGGTTCTCGCGAAATTCCTCGTCCTTGCCGCGCAGAAGCCGATCGATGATGCCCATAACCCTACTCCTCGACGATCCGCTCGCCGGAGAGCCGGTCGAGGGTCCGTTCCTGGAGCTGGAGCATCTCCTGCTCAGGCGAGTTGTCCGAGTGGTCCATCCCGTCGAGATGGAGCATCCCGTGGACGAGAAGCCTCTTAAGCTCCTCGTCGAGGCCCACCGAGAAGTCCTCGCAGTTCCGCGCGAGGGCGCCGAGGCTCACGACGATGTCCCCCGCCGCGAGCCACGTCTTCCCCTCGTCGTCAACGTACTCGTCGCCCTGCTCGAAGGAAAGGACGTCGGTCGGCGCGTCTATGCCGCGATAGGTCGAATTGAGGGTCTTGATGAAGGGATCGTCGCAAATCATGATCGAAAGCTCCCATCCGTCGACGCCAAGCGCCTCGAGCGCCTTCTGCGCGAACGGCTCGACCCTGCCGAGCCAGTCGGGCGACGAGAGGCCCTCCGCGCAGTCGACGGTAACGCGATTGCTCATAGCCGTTTCCCCCGGATCGCGACGTCGCCGACGGTCGCCCCGTCCTCCAGAGCGCGCTGATTGGGGTACTCGATGCGCGAATGGTAGTATCCCGCCAGTATGCTGACGAATGACCTCTTTATCGTCTCGACCTCTCGGAAGGTGAGGTCGGCGTCATCGAGTTGGCGCGCCTCGATCTTCTTCGCAACGAGCTCGTTTATGAACCGCTCGAGCCGGGGAATCGAGGGCTTGTCGAGGGTCCGGCAGGCCGCCTCCACGACGTCGGCGAGCATCACGACGGCGGACTCCTTCGAGCGCGGCGGGTTCCCGGTGTAGGTAAAGTCCTCGGGATCGACGTCGCCGCC
>JAKPSR010000385.1 GCA_029571425.1 Spirochaetota bacterium
CTCTTCTCGAGCCTCGCCTACCAAGGCGAAACCCTTTCCGACGATCTCGCCGTATCCCTTAATCGGGATTTCCCGCTCCCCGAGGTGCTGCTTTTCTTCGACCTAGACGCCGAGGCGGCGATGGGCCGCGTCGAGCGCCGAGGGGAAGACCTCGAGATATACGAGACCATCGCCTTCCAGCGCCGGGTCCGCGACCGATACCGCGATATCGTCGCCAGGTTCGAGCGCGAGGAACCCGAGATGCGCGTCGTCCGCGTCGACGCATCCGAGCCAATCGAGGAGATAGCCCGAAAGGTGTGGAGCGCCGTCGGGAACCTGCCGATACACTAAAGGTGAAGCACCGTTTCGCCCGCCTTCTCAGTATCGGCGTATTCCTCATCGCCCTCGCGCAGTCCGCGAGCCCGTACGTCATCAAATACAAAGAGGAATTCTATCAGCTTTACCACGTCCACTACAATCAATATCCGGACGACGCCATGGAAAACATCTACTGGCTCGAACGGGCGGTCGAGGCCGATTTCTGCAACCCCCTGTACGCCCTCGGCAAAATCAAGGACAAGCAGGATTGGGAGAAATATCGGTATCTCTTCATGATGCACCTAAACCTTAAGCTCGTCGAGCAGCACCTTCGCCTCGGATCGAAATGGGATAAACAGGTCGCGTACTTCTACAACGCGCCCTGGAAGAAGCAAAACCTCGAGAGCCTGGAGACGGCGGAAACCTGCTATCGGGCCGCCGACCACTACTGGCGCGAGGCGAAGCTCTGGGCCGAAAAGGCTAACGCGCGCGAATTCCGCTTTTTGTTCCTCCTCGACCTTCAGGCTTGGGAGGACGAGCGGGAACGTATCGCAACCGGCGAGCTTAACTACGGGCGAACGATCGAGCGAGAGCTTCTCCGCCTGCAAAAGGTGCGCGCCGACTTCCTTGCCATGGACGAGAATACTTACTAAAATAGCCCCATGGACAGCTTCACCTTCACCCTCCCGACCGGACCCGCGACCGTCCTCTTTCATGGCGGCATCTCCGTGCCCGCCCTCCCCGCCTCCGGCGGGATCTACGTCGCCGACCGAAACACGGAGCCCCTGCTTCGCGCCGCCTCAGGCTTTTCCCCCGCCGCGCCCCTCGTCGTCCTCGAGCCGGGCGAGGCGCACAAGAACCTGAAGTCGGTCGAGCGCGTGCTCGAGGCTGCCCTCGGCTCGGGCCTCGCCCGCGACAGCCTCTTCGTCGGCGTCGGGGGCGGCGTCGTCTGCGACATGACGGCCTTCGCCGCGTCCCTCTACATGCGCGGCGCCCCCGTCGACCTCGTCCCGACCACCCTGCTTGCCATGGCCGACGCCGCAATCGGCGGGAAGACGGGCGTCGACTTCGGCTCCTACAAGAATTGCGTCGGAAGCTTTCACCCCGCGCGCCAAATCCACGTCGCCGTCGCGTCCCTGCGCACCCTCCCCGAGGTCGAGTACCGCTCGGGCCTCGCGGAAGTGCTGAAAACGGCCCTGCTCTACGCGCCCAAGCTCTACCAGATCATGTCCGAGCGGCGAGACGAGATACTCGAGCGAGACGAGGCGCTGCTCCTCGAGGTTATTAAGCGCTGCGTCCAGGCGAAGGCCCGCGTCGTCGAGCGAGACTTCCGCGAGGCGGGCGAGCGGATGTTCCTGAACCTCGGGCACACCTTCGGCCACGCCCTCGAGACCGTCGCCGGCCTCGGCACGGTCACCCACGGGGATGCCGTCGCCTGGGGAATCGCGCGTGCCCTCGCGCTCGGCGAGCGGCTCGGCGTCACCGATCCCGCGTACCGGGCCGAGGTCGTCCCCGTCATCGCCTCCTACGGATGGAGCGTCGATCCCGTGCATCCCGCCCTCGCGGGTCAGGCGGACGTCGCCGCGCGCCTTCTCGAGGCGATGAAAA
The DNA here is from genome assembly GCA_029571425.1 of Spirochaetota bacterium. Taxonomy (GTDB): domain Bacteria; phylum Spirochaetota; class Spirochaetia; order Treponematales; family Treponemataceae; genus Teretinema. Next base: position 1,906 of record JAKPSR010000385.1, read on the forward strand.
ACGACAAGAAGAAGCGCGCGGGCCGCGTGCGCTTCGTCCTCCAACGCGAGATCAACTCGACCGTCGTCCAGGAGGTCGAGGATGCCGACGTAATCAAGGTCCTTGGGTGAGCGTGTACCTCGACTGGGCCGCGACCGCCCCGCCCGACCCCGAGATACTCGAGCTCGCATCGAAGGCCGCG
>JAKPSR010000387.1 GCA_029571425.1 Spirochaetota bacterium
AAGAAGGGTTCCATACATCGGTCAAGAACCTCTTTCGTCATCCCTTCGCCTTCATCCCTAACCTCAACGACCACGGTGTCGCCGCCCGCGGGCCTGGCGGAAAGGGATATCCTCCCACCGCGAGGCATCGCGTCGACCGAGTTGAACACAAGATTCATGAGGTCCTCGCGGAGCTCGCTCGCGTTCGCCGACACATTCGGAAGGCCATCGCCTACGCTAATGTCAAAATCGATCGATACCCCGTTACGGTTCACGGCGTCCTTCCACCGAGGCCTCGTCATGTCGCGCACGTCGGAGAAGACCGCGGGCAGGGAAACTGACTCAAGGTCCGTGTAGTCAGAGCCCTTGTAGAAACTCCGCAGGCGATCGGTCACGTGCTCGATGTCGTCGGCTGCTTTCTTTATGAGGCCTATATACCTGCGGGCGCGCTCGCCGAGGCCTTCGTCCCGATCGAGCAGGGCCTCGGCGTACAGCTTCAGCGGAACAAGGGTGTTGTTGATGTCGTGTGTTATCCCGCTGGCGATCTGCCCCATCGCCTCGAGCCTGCGCTGCTTCTCCATGCCCCGGGCGACCTCCTCCATCCTCCGATACGATTCCCTTAACGCGGCGTATAGGCGAAAGTTCGCGAGGGCCATCCCCGCGATGTCGGCGATGTCGGCGATGAAAGTCCGTTCGTCCTTGGAAAGCTGAGCCCCGGACGGATACGCGAGGATGACCGAGCCAAAAGAATCCTTCCCGGTGGCGAGGGGCGTCCGAACGATTAAGGCTATTCCCTCGGCCCGAAGCGCCGCGTAGAATCCCGCCCATTCGCCGCATGCTGCCTCTCCGTCCCTAACGGCGAAGGTGTCTATCTTCTTGCCGACCTCGGCACCGAAAAAGGGCGGGAAAAGCGCGGCATCCACGCGGCGACCGACGGCGAAACCCATGCGTTCCGCGAGTTCGGCGCCGCGCCTGCTCACCGCTAGGGTATCCGCGGAATCGCCGTCGGAGGATGGGGAAAGAACCCACGCCGCCGAGAACGCGAGGTACCGCTCGAGGAACGTCAGCGCCGTCGCGAGCATCGACGGGGCGTCTTTACTCCGCGCGATCGCGCGCGAGAAGGCATAGAGCGCCTTTATCCACCGCGAATGCCGCCTATTCCTTTCTTGGGAGACCGTAAGGGCCCGGACGGTTTTGGTCAACGTCTCTTCGGTTTGCTTTATCTCGGTGATGTCGTTAAGGATGAGAAGGCACATCATCTGGCCGACCTCGGATATGCGGGAGGCATGGACCAGAAAAACGCGCCGCTCGTCCGAGTGGTCGCCCGTCACGAAGATCTCGACCTCGCGGTTATGCGCCTCGGCGCCGCTATCGATCGTCTGCCGCGCGATCGCCCGAAGCTCGCAAGTCGCGCATGGCCCCCGGTCGCGTCCGGAAGGCGCGTCGCCGGCCTCTGGCGCAAGGCGCTGCGCGCGCTGCCTCGCGCAGCGGATCGCGGGATCGTCGCAGGGCCGGAACGGTTCCTCGCCGACGCGCGATATCGCGTTGCTGTTTCGGACGCGGAACGACGAATCGACGACCATCATGGTAAGGGGGGCGGATTGGAAGATCGCGCGGAACTGCGCCTCGTTTCGCACGAGAGCGCGCTCGGTCGCCTTCCGCTGAGTGATGTCCGTAAAGATGACAAGCTCCGCATGGCCGCTCGAGTAACGGATGCCCGTCGCGATGATTTCAACGTCGATTTCCGAGCCGTCCTGGCGCACGAATCGGGTTTCGACAGGATAGCGGATTGGCTTCCCGTTCCGAAACGCTGCTATCCGATCGGCGGCCTTCTTTGCCTCGTCCGGCGCGAGCAAGGCAATGTACGGAGTACCCATCAGCGACTCCTGGCCCTCGGCGCCGAGAATGGCCGCGGCGCTGCGATTGCAGAATCGGATATCCGCGCCGGACACGACGAGAATGCCGACGGGAGCGACGTCGAGGAGCTGGTGATACCTGATCTCGCTTTCAAGGAGCTCGTCCTTCGCGCGCTTTTGCTCGCCGATATCCTCCAAAAAAAGAATCGCGCGCGACGGAGTTTCCCCGGCACCCGCGGCGATAGGCTCGATGGTAAGTCGCACCCACACGATTTGACCGTCCGCGAATCGACGCGTTGAACAAACTTTGTTGGAGGATGGGGAAGCATTGACACCGGCGAAGGATGACCCAAGCGCGTCCGAGAGCGACCCGAACCCCATCTCTTCGAGAGTCCGCGCGATAGCCTCGTTCCGCCCGACGCCAAGGATCTTGCACCCCGTCTCGTTGACGTCGCGTATCCGCCCAACCGCGTCGACGTCGAGAAGGCCGAGAGACTTGTTGTCGAAAAAACCGTGATACCGCCTTTCGCTTTCGCGAAGGACCCTCTCAAGGCTCAGCGTGGCGGTTATGTCCTCGAAGACGTTATACTCCTCAAAGGTTTCATCGGTCCCCACCGCGCGGTCAATCGTCACGCGAAACCAGCGATCGCCGATCATGCATCGGGATGCCCGAATCCCGCGCGCGTCGGCGGAGTCCAGGATCGACCCCTCGTTTTCGCTGACGGAGACGGGTAAAGCCTCGCTCAGCGGACGCCCCACGATCTCGGGCCATTCGCGCCCGGCGATCCTTTGAAAGGCCTTATTCGCGCGGATTACGACCCCTTCTTGGTTCGTGACGGCAAGGGGGGCGCTAATGGCGTCGAAGGTCGCCCGCCACTGCACGCCGGCCCTAACAAGAGCGCGCGTAGCGCGGCCCTCGCGACGAGTAATGGAGGAAATCTCCAATGCCTCCCGAACGGCTTTCCCGAGCCGTTGTCTTTCCTCGACGCCAACATAGTCAACCGCGCCAGCGAGCAAGCACGCAACGACGAGACGATAATCCTGCTCGCCCGCGAGGGCGAACACAACGACCGGCATGGTTGGGCACTCGTCTCGCGCTATCGCGACGGCGTCTACCCCGGTAAAGGGCTCGCCGGCGAACTGGGACGCGGTCACGGCGATATCCGGACAATCGGACACCAGGAGCTCCCTGAACTCAGCTATCCCGCGCGCGATGACGCAAGAAGACTCGCCCAGCTCGCGCTGGATGAGAGATTGAGCGGAAGCAAGCGTGTCGCCGTCCGAGCCGAAGAGAAGTGCGGTTGGCATATCAGTACTAGTAAGTATTCTGCACGCCAATTGGGAAGTCAAACGGTACCGAGGCTCGCGCGCGGCGGGATTATCCTGCTAGAGAGCTCCTCTGTTCTCAGGAAGCTCAATCAATCCAACGCAAACAAAAAAGGGCCGGCGCGTCAAAGACGGCCAGCCCTGATTCAGAGTGCGAGAAATCCTAACTACTTGAAGATATATGCCGCTCCGGAATCAGTCCGCGGATCACCCGAGCCACCATCTTCTTCACGCGCCCCCACGATCGCGTACTCACCGCTGATCGCTACGGACCGGCCAAACCTATCATTCTCCTGGGCATCTGGAGCAGCTAGCTTCAGACCACTATCCCAGGTGCCATCGCCTGTCCGATGGAAGATATATGCCGCGCCGGCTTCGGTACGTGGATCGCCTGTGCCACCATCTTCACCATACGCCCCCACGATCGCGTAATCCCCACTGATCGCGACGGACCAGCCAAACCAGTCATCCGCCTGGGCATCGCCAGCAAGCAACTTCCGAATCATGGTCTTGGAAGGCGGGGCACCCGGATCGGTATTCCCCGGATCGGTATTTCCTGGATCCGTATCACCTCCACCCGACGAACTGCAAGAGGCCAACACGAGAACCGCTAGAACGGAACATACAATAGCGATGAACTTTTTCATACATCATCCCTCTCTTAAAAATTGTTTTTAGAATGAGCACAACCGGGCATTCACATTGATACTCGTAGATACGATTGTAGATGCGAAAGTATCAATCGTCAACCGCGCAATTCTAATGCTCCAACGCAAACAAAAAGGGCCGGCGCGCCGTCGAGGGCTACTTAAACACGTGTGCCTGCGCGCCCTTGTCGCGCAGGTACTCGACCAGCGCGTCGTTCTTGTTCTTGATCGCGAAATCGAGGGCGGTATAGCCCCTGCCGGAATCGACGATATTGAGCTCGGCACCCGCCTCGGCTAATATACGCACGGCGGCGTCGTTGTTTTTATCGGCTGCGATGGTGATGGCCGGCGCGTTCCACTTGTCGACGATGTTAATGTCGGCGCCGCGCGCCATCAAGGCCTTCATAGCGTCGAGCGAGTTCGACTCCGCGGCGTCCATCAGGGCGGTCGACCAAATGGCGTTCTTGTTGACGGTGTTGACGTCGACGCCCGCGTCGAGCAGGAGCGCGATCACGTCGACGTTGTTCCGCTGGGCGGCGAGCGAAAGCGGCGAGGTATTCGCCTTGTCCGGCGCGTTGACGTCGGCGCCCGCGTCGAGCAACATCGCTATCGCCTTCGCGTCATTCATGTAGAGGGCGAAATGGAAGACGGTGTTCTTTCCGCCCTCAACCGCGGCGTTCGGGTTCGCGCCCTTCGCCAACATCCGCTGCACGGCCTTTGGCTTATTCTCCTTTACAGCCGCAAGAAGCTTCGCGTCGAGCGCCGGGTTATTTTGGATCCCGACCTTTTTACCGGCGCACGAGGCGAGAACGGCGCCCAAAATTAACGTGAACACGACTATTTTACGCATAGGAACCCCTTCGTGGCGACTGACCACGGCAATCGTTTTCTGATTATGCATAGTATGGGTTCGCGTCATGCGGCCTGTCAACGAGAATTATCGCGCAACCGCCGGGGAACTAAGAAAGGATTCGGCTTACGGCCCTCGCCTTCCTGTCTCGTGCCTCCAGCCCGCCTCCGGGACTACCGCGCCATCCATGGCGCGGTGCCTCGCCAGCTCGGCACGTCCCTCCGGTTCGAATCCCCTATTCTCCCCATAAAAAAAGAAAGGGGTCCTTACGGACTCCTTTCTTTTTTCTGGAGAATAGGGGATTCGAACCCCTGGCCTATTGATTGCGAACCAATCGCTCTACCAACTGAGCTAATTCCCCGTCAGTACGCTGAATATACCGGAAAGCTCGGCGAAAATCAAGCGGGCGGGCGGTTTGCGTGCTAAGATTTCCAGGGGAGGAATCACGATGCGATCGAACGCGCCCCGAAAGACCATATTACGCGGCCTTGCCTTGGCGGCTCTGACAATCGTTGCCTTCGTGGCGCTTTCGTGCGCATCGGGCCCGCGCCCCGGAGCGTCCGGGCGAAAGCCGGGCCGCCCCGTCCCCGGGGCCGATGTCCTTTCCGGTCCCGCCTGGCTCCTCGCCGGCTACCGCCCCGCCGACCAGTTCATCCCCCTCGAGCCGGAGCATGGATCGACGGCGTACCTTAGTTTCGGAAAAGACGGAAACCTTTCTGGCTTTACCGGCACGAACCAAATCGCCGGGTCATGGAAGCTCGCGGGTTCGGGCGATCGCAGGCCGATCACGATCGACGCCCGGCTCGCCAGGCGCGATCGGGCGGAAAACGCGATCGCCGCGCGGTTCGAGGCGGACTTTCTCCGCCTCCTTTCCGCGAGCCAAACCTGCCGCCGCGAGCCTGGCGCGATCCAGTTCCTCGACGCGCGGGGCACGCCGATCCTTCGTTTTATCCGCCGCGACTGACGCCGGCGGCGGCGTCCGCTACTTTCCCCGCTTGCTCTCGCTGTGCCTCAGGAAGGCGTCCTTATCGTTCACCATCATGATCGGCTGGCTCGTCGCGTCGAGGGCGTCGCGCCACAGAGAACCCTCGGGATCGACGTAGTTTCGCTTGCGCGTAACCACGCTGATCGGCAGATGGACGAATTTATTGTGCACGAGCCCGATGATCAGCTTCGTCTTCCCCGCCATGGCGGCGTGGACGGCGTTGTTCCCGAGCCGCCCGCAGTAAATCGAGTCGATGGGCGCGGCGGGGGCCGAGCGGATCTGGTAGCTCGGGTCGATATACTTCAGGTTGATGTGCATGCCGATCGACTTGAAGTAGGCCTGCATCTTGTCGCGGAGGAACACGCCGATGTCGGCGAGCTTCTTGTTGCCCGAGTCGTCGGTGCCTTCCTCGGCCTTCATCAAATCCTGGCCCGCTCCCTCGGCGACGACGATGACGGCGTGGTGGCGCTTGCGTAGCCTCTCCTCAAGGTGATGAAGGAGGCCCTTCGGCCCGTCGAGCTCAAAGGGAACCTCCGGGATCAGGACGAAGTTCGCCTCGTGGCTGGCGATCGCGGTATGGGTGGCGATGAAGCCGGACTCGCGGCCCATCAGCTTCACGAGGCCAATCCCGTTGATCTGGGAATGCGCCTCCATGTGGGCCGCGGCGACGGACTCGGCGGCCTTGACGACCGCGGTATCGAAGCCGAAGGACTTCTGTATGAACGAGAGGTCGTTGTCGACGGTCTTCGGTATGCCGACGACGGCGATCTTCAATCCGCGCTTCTCGATCTCCTCGGCTACCTCGAGGGACCCGCGCTGGGTCCCGTCGCCGCCGACGATGAAGATCATGTTGATGTTAAGCTTCTCGATCCCGTCGGCGATCTCGATGACGCGGTCGCCGCCGCCGCGCGAGGTGCCGAGGATCGAGCCGCCGGTCTTGTGGCAGTCGTCGACGACGTCCGGTGAGAGGGGGATCGTGTCGAAGCCATACTCGGGCAAAAGGCCCTTGAAGCCGAATCGTATACCGCTGATGCGGCGCACCCCGTAGCGGTTCCAGAGACAGCGGACCACGGCGCGGATCACGTCGTTGATGCCCGGGCAGAGGCCCCCGCAAGTAACCACGGCGGCGTGGACGTGATTCGGGTTGAAGAATATCTTCTCGCGCGGCCCGGCCTTTTCCAGAAGCTCGGACTTTTTGCTCGGGCCGATAACCTCGTCGAGCCTGGCGTCGACGTGGTACCGGACATACTCTTCGTCCGTGACGTAGTTCGCTATGAAGTCGCCCTCGACATTCGATAGCTGGATCGGGGAAGTGACCTTGCAGGGTCCCAGGGTGGAAATCGTAAAGTCGTAGACTGGGTCTGTCATACGCGCTCCTTCAGGGAAAGTATAGTGAATCGCCCGATTCGTAACAATAGAAGTCGGGAACTTGACCGCGCGCGCCGATCCCGAGTATCTTCGAGCTGAATCAGTATTCGATAGGAGAACGCCATGATAGAAGAGAAGGTCAAGAAGGCCCTTGCAGATATTCGTCCCCAGCTCCAGGCGGACGGCGGCGACATTGAATTCGTTTCCGTCGCGGAAGGCGGTAAGGTCTTCGTCAGGCTGACCGGGGCCTGCGGCTCCTGCCCGATGGCGACGATGACCCTGAAAATGGGCGTCGAGGCGCACCTTAAGAAGACCGTCCCCGAAGTGACCGAGGTTATCCAAGCCTGAGCCATCCCGCGCAAGGAGCTGACCGCTCCCGTTTCCTTCCCGTCTCGCGCGCCGACCTCGACGCGCGCGGCTGGGATTCAGTCGATTTCGCCATCGTGTCCGGCGACGCCTACGTCGACCACCCCTCGTTCGCCGCCGCCATCCTTGGCCGCGTCCTCGAGGCAGCCGGCTACCGCGTCGGGATCGTCGCCCAACCCCGCTGGGCTGGTCCCGGCGCCGCCGAGGACCTCCTGCGCGTCGGGACGCCCCGCCTCGCCTGGCTCCTCGGGGCCGGGTCGATGGACTCGATGGTCGCCCACTACACCGCCAACAAGAAGCCTCGCTCAGAGGACGCGTATTCCCCGGGGGGCACATCGGGACTCCGCCCCGACAGGGCCCTTATCGCCTACTCCCAGGCTATTCGCGCCGTCTCGAAGGGCGTACCCCTAATAGTCGGCGGGATCGAGGCCTCGCTCCGTCGGTTCGCGCACTACGACTACTGGTCGGATACCGTCCGACGGTCGATACTGCTCGACGCCAAGGCCGATCTCCTCGTCTACGGGATGGCGGAAGAAACTATCCTCGAGATAGCCGAACGCCTTGCGCGCGAAGGGCTTGAAGGCAACCCCGCGCATGCCCTTCGCGGGATCCGCGGCACGTGCTGGCGAACCGGCAAGGCCGACGAGGTCCCTTGCGAGGCGATCACGCTCCCGACATTCGCCGAGACGCGATCGGACGCCGCCGCCTACTCGCGCCACTTCGTGCTGCAGGAGACGAATGCCGATCCCGTATCGGGACGCGCCCTCGTCGAGCGCACGGAGGACCGGTTCGTCGTCCAGGAGCCGCCCGCCCTTCCCCTTTCGCAACCCGCGTTCGACCGCGCGATGGAGCTTCCCTACGCGCGCGCCTGGCATCCCGACTACGACGCGGCGGGCGGCGTTCCCGCCCTCGCCGAGGTGCAGTTCTCGCTAACGAGCAGCCGAGGCTGTTTCGGCGCCTGCGCCTTTTGCGCGATCACCTTTCACCAAGGCCGCCAAATCCAGGCAAGAAGCGCCGCCTCCCTTGTCCGCGAGGCGGCGACGCTTACCAAGCTGCCGGTCTTCAAGGGATACATCCACGATCTCGGCGGGCCAACGGCGAATTTCCGCGTGCCCTCCTGCGCGAAGCAGGCGCGCGAAGGCTCATGCCCAGACCGCCAGTGCCTCGGCGCGAGCCCGTGCCCCGCGTTAAAGCCAGACCACACGGACTACCTCGCCACGCTTCGCGCGGTACGAGCCGTCCCCGGCGTGCGCAAGGTCTTCGTGCGCTCGGGCATCCGCTACGACTACGTAATGCTCGATCCCGCGCGCGACGCCTTTATTGAGGAGCTGGCGCTTCACCATGTCTCGGGTCAGCTGAAGGTCGCGCCCGAGCACGCATCCGACCGCGTGCTCGCCGTGATGCGCAAGGGCACCCGCGCGTCGTATCTCGCCTTCCGCGCCGCCTTCGCCAAGGCGAACGAACGGCTCGCCCTCAAGCAGTATCTCGTCCCCTACTACATCGCCGCGCACCCCGGCGCCACCCTCGCCGACGCCGTGGAGAACGCCCTTGCCCTCCGCGAGGACGGCTTCGTGCCCGACCAAGTGCAGGATTTCTACCCGACCCCGGGGACCCTCGCCACCGCGATCTACCACACCGGAATCGATCCATACACCGGTGAGCCCGTGCCGGTCGCGCGCGGGGCCCATGAGCGGGCGCTTCACCGCGCCTTGCTGCAGTTCAATAAAAAAGAAAACCGCCCGCTCGTGCTCGAGGCACTGCGGGCGGCTCATCGCGAGGACGCGATTCCCCTCCTTACGGGAGGAAACGCGGGACGTTCCGGCGCGAAGCGGGGACGATAGGGCGGCTTACCACCAACCGAAGAGGGTTCCCAGCCTGGTGCAATACCACACCAGCACGATCAGGGACGCGATCGCCAATATCCGGAACCAATAGGCGAGGGCAACCCCTTCCTTTCGCAGGGTCATGCCCTCGAAAGTGGAAAGGCCAACAAGGAGAGCGAAACCGACAAACGCGTAAATCCCGTATAGCACGCGGCTATTCGTGATGGCGTCCGTCGCAAGGGTGAACGCGAGCACGAAAACGAGAATAAACACGAAAAAAAGTACCAAAATAGACTTATTATCCATAAAAATTGTGACTCCTTTCGCCTCATTATAGCCCCCGGAATCCCATTTGTCCATCTTATTTACTTGCCCCGTGCCCCGCCGATATGGTATTTTACGCTTATCTTTTTATATGAAGGAAACGACATGACAATAGCCAAAGACAGCGTGGTGAGCATCGAGTACACCCTGACCGACGACGCCAACGAGGTCCTCGATTCTTCCGAGGGGATGGGTCCCCTCGAGTACATGCACGGACACAACGACCTTATTCCCGGCCTTGAGCGCGAGCTCGAGGGGAAGAAGGCCGGCGACTCATTCAAGGTCAACGTCGCGCCGACGGACGCCTACGGGGAGTATCACGACGAGCTCGTCGTCGAGGTCGACCGATCGCAGTTCCCGGACGACGTCGAGATCACCGAGGGGATGCAGTTTGAGGCGGCCGGACCCGAGGGTTCCCGCGTCGTCACCGTAACGTCGATAAAGGATCAAAAGATCACCGTCGACGCGAACCATCCGCTCGCCGGCGAGACCCTGCACTTCGACGTGAAAGTCGTCGCCGTGCGCGCGGCCACCGAGGACGAGCGCGCGAACGGGCTCAATCGGGGTTGCGGTTGCGGCCACGACCATGACTGCGGCGACGACTGCGATTGCGAGGACGGCGACTGCGGTTCGGGCGGATGCGGCTGCGGGCATTGACGGCCGACGGCCGCGCCGATCGGGCATTACCCATCCTCGGCGCGGCCTGTTTCTTCCTTTCGACCGTCGAGTTCATGATTCCGAAGCCCCTACCCTTCCTGCGGTTGGGGCTCGCGAACCTGCCTATCATGGTCTCGATGGACCTTCTCCCTCTCCCCTCTTTTTTCCTTTTAGTTCTCGTTAAGGTGCTCGGCCAGGGACTGTTGGGTGGAACCCTTTTCTCGTACGTTTTCCTCTTCTCGACGGCGGGCACGCTCGCCTCGGCCGTCGCGATGCGCGCCCTTCGCTCGCTTCCCAGGCGAGCCGTCTCATGGGCGGGCATTGGGGTCGTCGGCGCGTTCGCCTCGAACGCGGCGCAGCTCGCGCTCGCGCGCGTGTACCTCTTCGGCGAGGGAGCGTGGTTCGTCGCGCCGCCCTTTCTCGCCCTCGGCGCGCTCACCGGGTTTTTCCTCGGCGCCGCGGCGAACCGCTTCGTCGCGGAATCCCGTTGGTACGCGGCGGCGATCGCCGGATCGCTACCCAACGCGGACAGCGTGCATGCCACGCACGCGCGCGCCGCCGTTGGGGCGGAAAGGAAGCGAGCCGTGGCTAGGCTGATCGTGGGCGGGGCCCTCGTCGCCTTGATCCTTTTCGCGCCGAACGTACCCGTGCTCGCGGCCGCCGGATCAACAGCGCTCGTCCTCGTCGTCGCGGACCGTTCGCGCGTCCGCCTGCTACCGACGCTTATCATGTCCGGCGGCATCGTTCTTTTCAGCTTAATCGTCCCATACGGAAGGGTACTCGCGCGGGTGGGCTCGTTCCCCATCACCGAGGGAGCGCTCCTCGCGGGCGTAAAAAGAGCCCTCGTTATCGAGGGCTTGGTATTCGCGTCCCGCTGGACGCTGCGGTATGGACTTTCGTTGCCGGGAAGGTTGGGCTCGCTCGTCGGCGAGTCCCTCGCCCTTCTCGCCGCCCTCTCAGGCAGGCGCGGCGAGTTCAACCCACGGCGCCCGATCGAGAGCGTCGACGCTCTGCTCTTCTCCCTCTCCGAGAAAAATACCCGAGCCTAGGCGCGGGTCCTGGCGACTCCCTCGCTCGCGTCCTTATAGTCGGGACGGAGCTTGAGGGCGCTCTGGTAGGCGGCGAACGCGCCCTTCTTGTCGCCGAGGCTCTCGCGCACCGTGCCGAGGCGGAACCACCACAGGGAGATCGCAGGCTCCAGGTGGCACGCCGTCGTGTACGCGATGTCCGCGTGGTTGTATTTCTTGGACATGCGATAGATCTCGCCGACGAAGAAATACGCCGTGCTGATCCGCTCGCCCCTCGGCGCGCCATCGATATATCGCTCCATGTACTTCAGCGACTCTCGGTAGTTCTCTAGGTAAAAGTATCCTTCGCCCAACGTCTCGATCACGCGATAGTCGGGGATGACCTTCATGGCTTCCAGGGAGGCGTCGACGGCTTCCTGGTAGTTCCCCATCCGAAGCAGGGACCAACCGATGATCGAGTAGGCGTCCATGTTCTTGGGATTCGCCTCAAGGTCCGTTCGGCACACCTCGATGGCGCGGGAGTAGGTCGACTTCGCGTCCGCGACCCGCCCGGCGGCCTCGAGATCGCGGCCGTACCGATAGATCTTGAGGGCGTCCTCCTTCTCCTGGGCCTGGGCCGCGAGAAGGCAGACGAGTGCGAGCATGAGGGAAACAGCGCTTCTTTTCATGGTACAACTATGCCTCTTTTGTCCCGTTTTTTCAACCGTCCCCAGGTAGGGCTTCCCTGCCGCCTTAGTTGCGGAAGCTGTGTATCGGCGGGGGGAATCGACCGCCCCGACCGATGAACGAGGCGCAGGAAAAGGCGTTCACCGGCATGATCGGCGTCCCCCCGAGAAGCCCGCCAAACTCGGCCCATTCCCCCGCGACCTTTCCCGGCACCGGGATCAGGCGCACGGCGGTGGTCTTGTTGTTAACCATGCCGATGGCCATCTCGTCCGCGATGATCCCGGAGATCGTCTCCGCACTCACCTCGCCGGGTATCGCGATCATGTCGAGGCCGACCGAGCAGACGCAGGTCATCGCCTCGAGCTTCTCGAGCGTGATGGAACCCGCGCGCACGGCGGCGACCATCCCCTCGTCCTCGGAAACGGGGATGAAGGCGCCGGAAAGGCCGCCGACGCTCGTCGAGGCCATGACCCCGCCCTTCTTCACCATGTCCGTCAGGAGCGCGAGGGCGGCGGTCGTGCCGGGCGCCCCCGCGGACTCGAGGCCCATCTCCTCCAGGATGCGGGCGACGGAGTCGCCGACAGCCGGGGTTGGGGCGAGCGAAAGGTCGAGGATGCCGAAGGGCACGCCGAGCCGTCGGGCCGCTTCCTGCCCGACGAGCTGGCCCATCCGGGTGATCTTAAAGGCGGTCTTCTTGATCCCGTCGGCGAGAACGTCGATCGGCGCGCCCCGGTACTGCTCGCAGGCGGCCTTGATGACACCGGGGCCCGAGACCCCGACGGAGAGCGCGGCCTCGCCCTCGCCGGGGCCGTGAAAGGCGCCGGCCATGAAGGGATTGTCGCCGGGGGCGTTGCAGAAGACGACGAGCTTCGCGCAGCCGATGCCGTCGCGGTCTCGCGTCGCCTCGGCGGTTTCCTTGATGACGGCGCCCATCCGACGCACGGCGTCCATGTTGATCCCGTTCTTCGTCGTCCCGAGGTTGATCGAGGAGCATACCCGCTCGGTGCGCTCGAGGGCGCGGGGGATCGAGGCGATGAGCCGCTCGTCGCCCGAGGTCATCCCCTTCTCGACGAGGGCGGAGAACCCGCCCACGAAGTCGATCCCGAGTTCTCGGGCGACGGCGTCGAGGGTGTCCGCCCAGGGGGCGAAGTCATCGTCGTCGCTCGCCTCGGCGACGAGGGATATCGGGGTGACGGAGACGCGCTTGTTGATGATCGGGACGCCGAACTCCTCCTCGATCGCGCGACCCGTCTCGACAAGCCTCCCCGCGACGCGGAGGAGCTTGTCGCGGACGCGACGGCGCGACTCGGAACCAGAGGGGGACGCGCAATCGCGGAGGGAGACGCCGAGGGTAATGGCGCGGACGTCGAGTTTGTGCCTGAGGAACATGTCGACCGTCTCGCGGATCTCGTGCGCGGTGAACAGCATCGCGCGCCCCCTAAATCCGGTGCATGGCGGAGAAGACCCGCTCGTGCATCACGCTAACGCTGACCCCAAGCCGATCGCCGAGGGCGGCGAGGTCCTTCTTCGCCTCGGCGACCGGGATGTCGCTCGCCGAAAGGTCGACCATCATCATCATGACGAAATTTCCGGAGAGGATAGTCTGGGATATGTCGACTATGTTTATTCGATGCCCGGAAAGGTACCCGGACACCTGGGCGATGATGCCTACCTGGTCGGTACCGACCACCGTTATGATCGCGTTCATCAGATGCTCCTCGGCCGACATCATAGCGAGGCGCCGAGAGACGCGCAAGCGACCGCGGCCATGGGCGCAAAGGCCGCCACGCCGAGCAAAAAAAACGCGCCGGGCGATTCCCGGCGCGCGCTCTATCGGGCCTCTCGGGCCCGGGGGATCATTCCCCCTTCGCGTTCTTCTTTTCCCGTTTCTCCTTCCTCTTTTCCTTGAGGGTGTGCTGTGGCTTTTTCTTCTCTTCGGCCTTGGCCTTGTCCTTTCCCTTGGGCATGGTCGATACCTCCTCTGGATAGGTTCTTGCCGATCGGATCGGGACGCAAGTACCCGCCGCGGCTCACGGATAGTGTACCGCCGTTTTCGCGAAAAGCAAAGGGTTTTCGATTATCTGGCAGCTAGAAGAGAATCGGGCCCACGGATGGCCCGCGCCTCTCGGCGAGGCGGTGCGCGTACTCGCGCTCGACGCGGGCGACGGCCGTCCCGGCGCCGGGCTTCGAATATTTCACCAACACCTTCCCGGATGCCGGGAAGAAATACACCCGCCGCGGATCGGCCCCGCCGACGCTGTAGGAATCCACGGGGATGCCCTCGAGCTCGAGAAACTGAAAGGCAAAATCGATATTCATCTTCGGGACGTCGAAAACCTTCGCGTCGCTTGCGGACAGCATGCTGCCGCCCCCGAAAACCTTCGCGCGAAACCTCGCGCGGGCCGCGCCCTTCTTCATTAGGTCGTTTATCAGGAGCTCCATCGCGTTCACCCCGTACTTCGCGCTATCGCGGTCGCCGGAGCGGGTGGGCAGCATGAAATGGTTAAGGCCGCCGACCTTGGCGACTGGGTCGTGCAGGGAAACGGCGATGCAGGAGCCAAGAAGAGTCGATATAACGATGTCGTCGCCCGAGGAGTAGAACTCCCCGGGGCCAATGTACCGTTCCGGTTTCCCGAAGTGGGGGTTCGGCCTGAGAAACCGGCCGACTTCGCTCACGGAAGGATCTTCTTGATCGTCTCGAGGAGCTTTTCGTTGTTGAATGGCTTCACGATCCAACCGGTCGCGCCCGCCTTCTTCCCTTCGTCGACCATCGATCCCTGCGACTCCGTGGTCAACACGAGGACGGGCACGAATTTTATGCCCTCTGTCTCGCGGATTTTCTTGAGCATGGAAATCCCGTCCATGTTCGGCATGTTCACGTCCGTTATGACCAGCTGGACCTTCTGCTCGGAAAGCTTCTTGAGTCCCTCCACCCCGTCCGCCGCGTCGAACACCGTGTATCCGCCCTGCTCGAGGATGAACCTCACGCTTTGCCGGATCGAGACCGAATCGTCAACGATAAGAATCGAAGCGCCCATATGCCTACCTCCATTCGCGAGCGGGGATTCCCGCCGTAGTATTTATATCGCAAGTATACACCCGCCCGCTTACCGCGCGCGCGTTTTTCGCACGACGAAATCCGCGATCTCCTCGAGGGGAAGAACCTTATCGATGGCCCCAAGCTTTATCGCCTCCTTGGGCATGCCGAATACGACGCAGGAACTTTCATCCTGCGCGACGGTGAACGCGCCCGCCTGCTTCATCTCGAGGATGCCGCGGGAGCCGTCGTCGCCCATGCCCGTCATGATGATGCCGACCGCGTTCTTTCCCGCGTACCGGGCCGTGGACCGAAAGAGGACGTCGACCGACGGTCGATGCCTGCAGACGAGGGGCCCATCCTTGACCTCTACGTAGTACCGGGCGCCCGAGCGCTTAAGGAGCAGGTGCTTGTTGCCCGGCGCGATCAGGGCGCGCCCGCGCAGGACGGTGTCGTTGTCCTGGGCCTCCTTGACGGTGACGGCGCACAGGCCGTCGAGCCGCGAGGCGAACGCGGCGGTAAAGTGCTCGGGCATGTGCTGGACGATAACGACCCCGGGCGCGTCGACCGGGAGCTGCTCGAGGAACACGCGCAGCGCCTCCGTCCCGCCCGTCGAGGCCCCGACCGCGATAACGCTCTCGGTCGTGTCGATGCTGATCGGCCCATGCGGCATCGGCATGACGGCGTCGGCGGTCAGCTTCGGCGCGACGTGGATCTCGGTGGCCGGCTTCGGCCGCCCGGGCTTGGTCATGCTCGCCGCCCTGACCGCGTCGCAGATCGTCACCCGCGACTCCTCGAGAAACTCCTTAGTCCCCACCTTGGGCTTCTGTATGATGTCCACGGCGCCGAACTGCAGCGCCTGAAAGACGTTCTGCGATCCTTCCTCCGCCTTGCTCGAGCAGATGATGACCGGCAGCGGGTGCTGATGCATCAGCTTTCGCAGGAAGGTAAGTCCGTCCATCCGCGGCATCTCGATGTCGAGCACGATGACGTCGGGAACCGTCTTCTTGAGCTTCTCGGCTGCGTCGTATGGGTCCGAGGCGGTGGCGACGACCTCGATGTCGTCCTCTCCCGCGAGAATGTCGCCAAGAGTCTTCCTGACGACCGCCGAGTCGTCGATGATCATCACCGATATCACCGCTTACCTCCGATATTGCGATATACCGCCGGCGCGACGCCCTCGAGCGGTAAGTCGCTTCCGGAAAGGTTCTCCGAATGCCCCATGAAGAGGTACGCGCCCGGCGCCATGCAGGAATGGACGCGCGAAAGGACGCGTCGCTGGGTCTCGCGGTCAAAGTATATAAACACGTTTCGGCAAAAGACGACGTGGTACTTTCGCCTGATCCCGTAGTCTGCGTTCATCAAGTTGAGGTTGCGGAACATGATACGCTCGCGAATCGCCGCCTTCATGCGGATGGTGCCCGCGTCGGGATCCTTGCTCCGAAGGCAATAGCGGCGCTTCAGCGTGCCGGGTATTTTCTCCGCCTGGCGCTCGGTATATACCCCGGTGGACGCCACGCGGAGCACGGCGTCCGAGACGTCGGTACCCAGGATCGTGTAGTCGAAGCGCGCGCGCGACGCGTTGCGGTATTCCTCCGTCACCATCGCGAGGGTATATGCCTCCTGCCCGGTCGACGCGGCGACCGACCACAGGCGCAGGTCCTCGATCCCGCCCGAGGAGATAAGGTCGGGCAGGACGCGTTCCGCCAGGATACGGTAATGCGCGTCCTCTCTGAAAAAGTCCGTCTCGTTCGTCGTGACCGCGTCTATCAGGAGCTGAATCTCCCGGTGATATCCCTCGGGCCCGAAGGTGAAGGCGCAATACTCCTCGAAGCTCGAAAGGCCGAGGGCGCGAAGCCGCTTCGAAAGGCGGGACTCAAGCATCACCTTCTTGGAGGGTGGTATCTTGATCCCGAGGTTTTGCTCGATGAATTCCTTGAGTCGCTCGAACGATTCTGGGTCGAGACCTGGCACGCCCGGCATGACGGCGGGCCCGTTCGAGGGATTGTCTAGACGCACGCTTCTTCCCTCTCGGAGAGGTCGACGATGCGCTCGACGTCCAGGATGAGCGCGACCGAGCCATCGCCCAGTATCGTCGCGCTCGAAACCCCCTCGGCCCGCTTATAGAGCTTGCCGAGCGGCTTGATCACCGTTTGGTTTCCGCCGATCACCTGGTCGAGGAGAAGGCCAACCCGCTGACCCTTGATGCTCACCACGACGACCTGCTCGATCGCGGGACGGTCCCCCGCTATCCCGAAGAACTCGCGCATGTTGACGTAGGGCAATTGGTCGCCGTGATACAGGACGATGCCGTTCGCGTTCCGGCGCTCGGTGCCCGCGAACTCAAGGCAGCCCTCGACGACGGAAAGCGGCACGACGAAGAACTCGTCGGCGATCCGCACGAGAAGGCCCTCGATGATGGCGAGGGTCAGCGGTATCTTCAGGACGATCCGGGTAAACTCTCCCTCGCGGCTTTCTATCGCGACGGTTCCGTTGATTAATTCCATCTGCCGGTTCACGACGTCCATCCCGACGCCGCGCCCGGACACCGCGGTCACCGCTTCCTTCGTCGAGAACCCGGGCGCGAAGATAAGCCGGTGTATCTCGTCGTCGCTGAGGGACTCGTCCGCCCTGACGAGCCCCTTAGCGATGGCCTTCGCCCTAATGGCCGCCTTATTGAGGCCGTTCCCATCGTCCTCGATGGTGATGTGCACGGAGGCACCCGCCTGGCTCGCCGAAAGACGTATCGTGCCGACCGGCGGCTTGCCGCGCGCGGCCCTCGTCTCGGGATTCTCGATCCCGTGGTCGAGGCTGTTTCGTATGATGTGGATCAGAGGGTCGTTCAGCTTCTCGATGACCGTCTTGTCGAGCTCGGTCTCGCCGCCCTCGGCAACGAGCTCCACGCTCTTCCCGAGCTCGGCCGAAAGGTCGCGCACGAGGCGGCGGAACGTGGTGAAGGTCGTCCCGATCGGGACCATCCGTATGCTCATCGTGTTGCTCCGAAGCTCGTCGGTAAGCCGGCCGAACTGCTCCACGATCGAGAGAAGCTCGTCGTTTCGCGCCTGCCTACTCGTTTGCAGGATACGCGCGTGTATGGTCACCAGCTCGCCAGCGAGGGCCATCAATGCGTCGAGCTTCTCGGACTTAACCCTGACGGTGCTGACGTCGACCGCCGCCACCTTCGCCTTGTTCACGCGCTGGAGCTGCTTTTGCTCCTCGAGCGCGGACATCACGTCGGTTGGGGACACGATTTTCTCCTCGAGAAGAATCTCGCCGATCCTCTTTTGGGACTTTAAGAGGCCATCGAGCTTCCCCGGCTCAAGCTTTCCACGCTCGACGAGGATCTCGCCGAGCCGCTTACCCTTCCCGCCCATCTCGTCGACGACGTCCTCCAGTCGCTCCACGCGAATCTCGGACACGTCCTCGACGAAGATAAAGACGTCCCGGATCGCCTCGGGCGGGACGGCGGTGGTCACGTATATTTCCCAACAGGTGCTGTTCTCTTCAGGGTTAAGTGACGACAGGGACGAGACGTCGTCGAAATTCGGGATGCATACGGACTCGCCGAGCCGCTCGATCTCCTGTATCAGGGACAGTGGGTTCACGCCTCGCTTGAATATCTCTTTTCCCGGCTTGAAGGTAACGTGATAGGTTGAAGGAATGCCACCGACTGTCTCATCTCCGGCGTCTGTCGTGGCCGCGGCGCCCCCGCCGTCCTTCTGCTCGGTCGAGTCCGCGCCCCAACCGACGTCGGCCTTAAAGTCGGAAAGGAACGCCACGAGATCGTCGGGAAGCGGGCCTCCACCCGACGCGGACATATCCGCAAGCATGTTGAGGATAATGTCCCGCGAGCGCAGCGTGTAGTCGATGATGGACGGCGAGAAAGGGAGCTTGCCGTCTCTGAGGGCGGAAAGCACGGACTCAACCTCGTGGGCGAAGGCGGATATGCGGTCGAGCCCGAACATGGCGGCCGAGCCCTTGATCGTGTGCATGACCCGAAAGACGGCCGAAAGGAGCTCTTTGTCCTGGGGGGCGGCCTCGAGCTCAAGAAGGCTCGCCTCAAGCGAGCCTAGGAGCTCGTACGCCTCTTCCCTAAACGTCTCCACAAATTGGTCTGCGCCCATGCTAGACTCTCCTCGCCGGCGGCAAAATGGATTCGATCGAAGCCTCAAGCTCGGCGCCGGTCGCGCACGGCGACCGCGAAAGGCCGCACACCGCGATCATCCGTCCCGCCTCAGGCGCGACGTTCCCGACGATGCGCATGGGCACGCCGCGCTCGCGCGACTCGCGGAACGCGGCGACGAGCACCTGCATGCCGGGAACGTCGATCGAGCCCATTGCCGAGACGTCGAGCTCGATGCGCTTCCCCGCGGAAAGCAAGGAGAGCAGGCGGTCGCGGGCCGCCGCGGCGGTCTCTATCGTCAAGGGCGAGTCGAGCGCCTCGCTGACGGGGCGCTCACTGCTCATTCGCGACCGCCTCTCCGGCTTGGATCAATTGAATCTCGCGCTCGGTGAGCACGCGATTGATGTTCAGGATTATGACGAAATCGTCGTCGACGCGCCCCATACCCTTGATGAACGCGGTATCGATCGCGATGCCGATCTTCGGGGGCGGCTCGATATTCTCGGGCTCGATCGTGATGACCTTCTCCACGGAGTCGCTGAAGATCCCGATCGTCAGCTCCTCTTCCTCCGACCCCTCGAACACGTCTCGCAACTCGGTGACGATGATGCTCGTGTCGACGGTCATCGGCGTCTCGCCCAACCCGAATTTGCTCCGTAAATCGAGCACGGGCACGACGCTCCCGCGAAGGTTGATGACGCCGCTCATGAAATCGGGCATCCGCGGCACCTTGGTGATCCTCGGCACGCCCAGGACTTCCTTGATGCTCGCCACGTTGATCGCGTACGTCTCAGCCGCGATCTTGAATGTGAGATATTGGTGTATCTCGTTCCGGTTGATCTCGCCCATACTACGCGCCTCCTCGGTCCTAGAATTCTTCATACTCAGCGTCTATCTTGTCCCGCGCGGCGCGCGGTCGTTCGTCGTCAAGAACCAGGGTGATGCCGCCGCCGGGCGTCGCCGGCGCGGACGGCGCCACGCTCGCGGCCGAAGGCCGCCTCGGCGCAACCGGTTTCGGCGCAATTTGCTTCGGGGCGGCCGTCTTCGCCGTCGGCGGGACTTGAGCCGGCGCATGCTGCTTCGGCACCGCGGCGTGATGCTCAACATGATGTTCAACATGATGCTCGGCATGCGGAATGGAAGACGCCCCGCCCTTAAGTTTGAAGAAGCGCATGGTCTCCTGCATCTGCTCGGCTTGGCCGGCCAGTTCCTCGGACATCGACGCCGATTCCTCAGAAGCCGAGGCGTTTTGCTGGACTACCTGGTCAAGCTGCATGATCGCGGCGTTGATCTGCTCGGCCCCGGAATTCTGCTCGGCGCTCGCCGCGCTGATTTCCTGGACCAGTTCCGCGGTCCGCTTGATATCCGGGATCAGGGCGGCGATGGTCTGGCCCGCCTCCTCGGCGATCGACACGCTCTCGGAGGAGAGCTTGCTGATCTCGCCCGCCTCCTTCTGGCTCCGCTCGGCAAGCTTACCGACCTCGGACGCGACGACGGCGAATCCCTTTCCGTACTCGCCCGCCCGCGCCGCCTCGATCGATGCGTTGAGGGCGAGCATGTTCGTCGAGCGCGCGATCTCCTCGATGATACCGATCTTGCTCGCGATCTCGCGCATCGCGTTCACCGTCGCGAGGACCGCCTTTCCGCCAGCCTCGGCGGCCTGCGCCGACTTAAGGGCGATCTTCTCGGTCTGCAGCGCGTTGTCCGCGTTCTGCTTGATATTCCCGGTCATCTGCTCCATCGAGGAGGATATCTCCTCGACAGAGGCGGCTTGCTCGGTGGCGCCCTGGGACATCTCTTGCGAGGTGCTGCTGAGCTCCTGGCTCCCTGCCGAAACCTGAAGGGCGACGGAGTTGATCTCCTCGACGATCTTGGTGAGGCGAACGAGCATCTCCTGCAGGGATGCGGCGAGCTGGCCCACCTCGTCCTTTTGATGGATGTTAAGCTCGACGGCAAGGTCTCCCTCGGCGATCCGCGTCGCGAAGTCGACGCCCTTCTTCATCGCGCCCGTAATCGCGCGCGTGATGATCGCGGCGAGGATCGCGCCGACCAAGACGGCGAGGATGGCGCTAAACAGGATGACGGCGACCGTCACCGAGATAGTCTGGGTCATCTCGCGCGCGGATGCGTCGCTTGCCGCGCTTGAGAGCGCGACCGTGTCGGCCGACGCCTTCGCCGCGACGTCCTGGGCGGCGTTTTGCTCGCGCTGGATGGCGAGGTACTGAGCCAACGAAGCCTCGTATTTTCGAATCCCGTCAAGTACGGCGTCGATTTGGTCTATATTGACCTTCTTGTTGAAGCGGGAGCGTAGGCTTGAGCAGGTTTGCTTCATCTGCTCGATCGCCGCGTTAATCTGCTCGATGTGCTTCGCGTCTTTCGTGGAAAGATACTGCAACTGGCTGTACTTTGCCGTATCGAGCGTCATTTTTAAAAGGAAGACGCTATCGATCTTTCCGTGCTTATCGTCAAGGTCGCGTACCGAGGCTCGAGTGGAAACGAGACCGGCGAAGTCGGCCGCCTGCATTCGGTACAATTCGGTTAGCAGGTTCTCAAGGTCAGCAACGTTCTTATTTTGTTCGTTCTCAACCTTTCGTTTTTGATCCTCGAAATCCCCGAATTTATTGAAATATTCCTTATAAATCTCGACGCCTTTTAGAATCTCACCAAAGGTCTTCTTCTCCGCCTCTGAATAGTCTGCTTCGTGCTCGCGAAGCCGCGTTATGTTGCGGTCCATGTACTCGGCGACGGTTAGGCGATATTTATCGTCTCGATAGATGACGAAGTTCTTGCCCGCCAGCCCGCCCGTCTGCATGTCCTGCACGACGAAACTCGTCATGTCGTTTCGATCGGACACCTCGCGTATGCGGGAGAGATTAACGATCGTCAATACGGCGATAACCACCGTTAATAGGAGCACGGAGGCGAATCCGCCGCCGATCTTCATCGCAAGCTTCAGGTTCTTGAACATAGACGTCTCCTCGTACGCGCGAGCGTGTACTGTATATATTTTAGTTTCCCGAAATTTCATTGTCAAATCGCG
Source organism: Spirochaetota bacterium (assembly GCA_029571425.1). Taxonomy (GTDB): domain Bacteria; phylum Spirochaetota; class Spirochaetia; order Treponematales; family Treponemataceae; genus Teretinema. The sequence goes on from JAKPSR010000387.1 coordinate 22,076, forward strand.
CTTTACAGCGAGGTCGCGATCGCTTTACTATGCCCCATGCTCAGTTACCGTCACGGCTTTCACGCAGGCAACCACGCCGACGTGCTAAAACACGCGGTTCTTTCCCTTTTGTTGTCTTCCCTTGCAAAAAAAGCGAAGCCCTTCACGTATATTGATACCCATGCCGGTGCGGGAATTTATGAACTGGACTCGGAACGCGCGCGCCAAACCGGTGAATCAGAGGCGGGGATATGCCGAATCCTGGCCGCCGATAACGCGCCATCCTGCCTCGGAGCCTACGTCTCCCTGTGCCGCGAATACGCCGCGGACGGCAACCGCTACCCTGGGTCGCCCGAAATCGCGCTTCGGCTCAGTCGGGCGGAGGATCAGCTCGTGCTGATGGATTTACATCCCGCCGAGATCGCCGCCCTGCGCGGCGCGTACCTCGGTTCCGAGCGAGTCCATCTCCATCAGCGGGACGGGTTCGCCGGACTCGTCGCCCTTACGCCGCCACAGCCACGCCGCGGCCTCGCCCTCGTCGACCCAAGCTACGAACTGGCGTCGGACTTTGGGTCAGCGGCCGAAACCATCGTCGCCGCGCGTCGGCGCTGGCCCGTCGGGGTATTGGCGCTGTGGTATCCCCGTCTCGCTCGCCGCGCGCGCGAGCTCGGCGAGCTTGAGGCTGCCCTCGCGGGATCAGGTCCGGAGGTCCTTCGAGCCGAGATCGGGGTGATCCCCGCGGGAGACGGCGAATGGGGGATGACGGGATCGGCGGTCGCCATCGTCAACCCGCCCTGGACGCTCGAGGCGGAGCTTTCGCAAGCCCTTCCCTGGCTCGCGCGGACCCTGGAACCCGCGCGCGGGACCTGGTCGCTCGACTGGCTCTCGCCGCCTGAGTGACCCGCGGTTGCATAGATCGGGAAATTCGGTGAAAATGACCGAGTGATCACCCTGCGCCGCCTGTACCAAATCAACTCCTCGCGCATCTTCCAACACATTCGCCTTAATCGCGGGATCAGCCGCATCGCCGTCGCGAGCGACCTCGACCTCGACCGGTCGACGATCACGAAGGTGGTTAGGCAGTTAATGGAGGACGGTCTTGTCCTGACGACCGGGAAGTACCACGGAAAGCCGGGAGTCGGACGGATGGCGACCGGGCTCGAGATCAACCCGAATTTCGGGCTCGTCCTCGGCATCGAGGTGCAAGCGGAATTTTGCCGGGCCGTCCTCGTCAACCTAGACGGGCAGGTCTTTCGCTCGACGAGGCGCGACTATCCCGAGGGACCCCAGGGGGTAGAAGAGCGGGTCGTCGATCTCATCGAGGCGGCCGAGCGGGACGCGGCCAAGCTTGGCCTTCCGCTGATAGGCATCGGCGTCGGCCTCTCCGGCATCGTCGACCCATACCGCGGGGAGATACTTTTCTCGAATCCGCTCGGCGTCCACGCGCCCATTCCCCTCGCGGCGCGCGTGGCGGAACGGACGCGCATACCGCTGCTCGTAGAGAACGACGCGAACTGCTGCTGCTGGAGCGAGATGGCCTTTAGGCGCGCCACCCACGGGCGCAATTTCATATCCGTGCTCGGCGAGTTCCGCGACATCGACATAGTCGAGCATCGTCGCCGGGGGGTCGCCGTCGGCCTCGGAATCGTGATCCGGGACAACGTCCTCCACGGGGATAACTTCACAGCGGGGGAATTCCGCAGCCTTCTGTACGACCCCGACCGACCGAGCAACACCCAATTCTCGATAACGAACGAGGAATCCTACCGCCTGCCCGACGACGGCGAGACCCTGCGCCGAGTCATCGACGAGCTCGCCTTCAACCTTTCCCTCCTGGTCAACAGCCTCGACATCACCAAAATCGTCGTCGCCGGCGACTTCTCCCGATTCCCGGCCGAGATCGAGCCGGCTTTCCGCCGCGCCATCGAGCGGAATTGGCTCTACCAGCATTGGGACGAGTACGCCCGTGACTATCCTCCGATTCGAAAGTCCTGCGCCGTCGAGTTCTCGCCCGACGGGGAAAACTCCGTGTGCATCGGGGCCGCGGCCTTCTTCATCCAAAAACTGTTCAGCGTACCCGGGATGACCGACCACGTCGACGAGGCCGTCGGCTTTATCCTCCTTGAGCGGGTGCTCGCCCTCCGGAATTCCGCAAAAGCCTAACGCCCGAGCGGGCGCGAGACGGCAGTATCCGTACCTTCATTATTTGTTGTCCGCGACAAAAAACCTCATTTGTGTCAAACCTTTGTTGACAAAGTAAAAAAAGTGGGCCTACACTTCAATTGATAAAAAAATAATTATACCAAGGATGTGCATGGGATGGGTAAACAGGAATCGCCCAGCTTCCCCGCTGACGAACGCGAGATCGCGGGGGAAATATCCGAGCTGAACCGCCGCTTCGCCCTTGACAAGCTTGACGATTGGCGCACGAGCGCCGGCCTCGCCGAAGCCGCCCTGGCGATCGTGTCCGAGCGCATCCCGGGCGCCGACGCCCACCTGTTCGTCCACGTCAGCGAGGCGCGCGAGTACCGGGAGATCGACCGCGAGGGGATCGCCGCTATCCCGGAGGATGCCTTGTTCGCCGCCTGCCTCGCGATGCGCGCCGAGGGTTCGTCCCTCGAGGCCCTGTTCCGCGACTACGCCCTTAACGATCCAATGCTCCTGGAACTGATGCGGACGGCGTACGCCGCGCGTTGGGTCGTTCCCGTGGTGCATCGCTTTAAGCTCCTCGCCTTCATCCTCGTCGCGCTCGACGACCCGACCGCCGACCAGCGCGCCTTCCTCTCCGAGATCGCCTCGCGCCTCAGGACCAACCTCTACGCCGCGTCCATTGCGGACGAGCGGCAGCGCGGGCTCCTGCGTCTGGCGGAATACCCGAGCATCCTCCATCGCCGCGCGAACGTCGCCGACCTCGTCGACCACATCCTCGACGACCTCTCATCGGAGATATCCTTCGATCGCGGGGCGTACTACGAGTTCGACGAGTACCACCGCACGCTGACGCCGCGCTCCTGGCGCGGGCTCGAGACGCCGCCGGTCGAGCTCGCCGTCGGCAAGGGCATATCGGGACAAACGGTCGAGTGGCGACGGGCCATCTTCGTTCCTGACCGCGCGAAGCACCCATCGTACGCCTCGATGCGCGAGGAAAGCTTCGTCGAGGGGTCATTCGTCTCCGCGCCGATCCTGACGGACAAAAGGCTAATCGGGGTCCTGACCCTGTGCCGGAGAAGCGACGCGAAGGAGGACTTCGGCGTCGAGCATCGATACACCCTCGAGATCATCGCCGCCTTCATCGCGACCGAGATCAATAGCCGCCTCCTGTACGACGAGCTCGAGGAGAGCTACTTCTCGACGGTCTCGTCGCTGTCGCGGGCACTCGAGGCGAAGGACCACTACACCCGAGGCCACTCGGAGCGCGTGATGGAATACTCGGTCGGCATCGCGCGAACGCTAAAGCTCTCGCCCGACTCGGTGCGCCGCATCCGGTACGCGGCGATCCTCCACGACATCGGCAAGATCGGCATCAGCGACTCGATCATCACCAAGCCGACGAAGCTTACCGACTCCGAGTTCGCCGAGATCAAGCGGCACACCGAGATCGGCTACGACATCATGGACGAGAAGGGCTTCTTCGGCGAGATACGCGACCTCATCCGCTACCATCACGAGAAGATGGACGGCACGGGATACTACTCGAAGCGAAACGGCGACTACCCATGGGAGGCGATGATCATCAGCCTCGCGGACATCTACGACGCGCTCGTCTCGGACCGCCCGTACCGCAAGGCGTTCACGCCGGCGGAGGCCATCGCCTCGCTCGAGTCGCTGGTCGACGTGAACTTCGACTTGAGGATCTTCGCCGCGTTCAGGTCATGGCTCCGCCGAAAGAGGTACCTCCAGCTGGCGCGCGCCGAGGAGGCCGCGGTGGCGCCGCGGCCCCTGAACGGCGACTTGTTCCAGCGCGCTTGACAACTCGGACCCGCCGGGACTATGATCGGGCCGTCCCTCGATAGGGACGTCTTCAGGGCGGGGTGCGATTCCCCACCGGCGGTATAGCCCGCGAGCGGCGCGGGGTGGTTCACCCAGCGCTCGCAGATCCGGTGAGATTCCGGGGCCGACAGTATAGTCTGGATGGAAGAAGACGCGTTCACCCGCCGCACGCCGCGTGGCCCCGAGTCCGCGCGCTATCGTTGGCGGGGACGTGTTCCCGCGACATTACCCCCGAAGGCGACATCATCGCAGCGCGGGGTTTTTTTATGCACGATCGTTATATGCGCGAGGCGCTCTCCCTCGCGGCGAACGGCCGCGGCCACGCGCGGCCCAACCCCCTCGTCGGGGCCGTGTTGGTCGCCGCCGATCGCGTCGTCGGCCGGGGCTTTCACGCCTTCTTCGGCGGGCCGCACGCCGAAATTCGCGCGATCGAGGACGCGCGGGCGAACGGCTTCGCGGACCTCTCGGCCGCGACCCTCTACGTCAACCTCGAACCCTGCTGTCACTTCGGCAAGACGCCGCCCTGCGCCGACCGCATCGTCTCTGAGCGCATACCGCGCGTCGTCGTCGGGATGATCGACCCGAACCCGCTCGTCTCGGGGAAGGGGATAGCCGCGCTGAGATCCGCCGGGATCGAGGTCACGGTCGGCGTCCTCGAGGACGAATGCCGCGAGATGAACCGCGCGTTCTGCAAATTCGTCTCGACCGGTCTCCCCTACGTCCTGTTGAAGGCGGGCATCTCGCTTGACGGGAAGACGGCGACGTCCTCAGGCGAGTCGAAATGGATCACGTCGGAAGAGTCCCGGCTAGACGCGCGCCGCCTCCGCGCGGAGTTCGCCGCCGTACTCTGCGGCGTCGGGACCGTCCGCGCGGACGACCCAATGCTCACGCCGCGCTCACTTAACGCAAGGAATCCCGTCCGCGTCGTCGTCGACTCGAATCTGACCATCCCGAGGGACTCAAAGATCGTCGCCTCGGCGCGCGCGATACCGACCATCGTGGCCACCGCCTCGGG
>JAKPSR010000398.1 GCA_029571425.1 Spirochaetota bacterium
CGCGGCCTCGCGGACGCGTTCATCGTGGGCGAGCGCTTCATCGGTAACGATCCCTGCGCCCTCGTGCTTGGGGATAACGTCTTTTACGGGCGGGGTTTTTCCGCCACCCTTCGCCAAGCCGCTTCGGCCGTCTCGGCTTCCGGGGGCGGGGTGATCTTCGGCTACTACGTCAAGGACCCGACCGCCTACGGCGTCGTCGAGTTCGGCTCGGACGGCAAGGCCGTATCCATCGAGGAGAAGCCCGCGATCCCTAAGTCAAACTACGCGGTTCCGGGGCTGTACTTCTACGACAATCGCGTCGTCTCGATCGCGAAGGGCATTAAGCCGTCCGCTCGCGGCGAGATCGAGATCACGGCCGTCAACAACGCGTACCTCGCCGAGGGAACGCTTTCGGTAGAGACCCTCGGCCGCGGTATGGCGTGGCTCGACACGGGCACCTACGATGGTCTTTTGGAAGCCTCGAATTTCATCGCGACCATCCAAAAGAGGCAGGGGATGTACGTCTCCTGCATCGAGGAGATCGCCTACGCCAACGGCTGGATCGATCGGGCAGCCTTGCTCGCCCTCGCGGCGGGATACAAGACGGAGTACGGCGCCTACCTCGCCTGGATCGCGGAGCACGCGTAGCATGGCGATCACCGTCACCCCATGTCCCATCGAGGGGCTCCTCGAGATTCAGCCGACGGTCTTCGGCGACGCGCGCGGCTATTTCCTCGAAACATGGTCCGAGCGCGATTTTCAGAAGGCCGGCGTCGACGTGCGTTTCGTGCAGGATAACGAGTCGAGGTCCCGGCGCGGGGTGTTGCGCGGCCTTCACTTCCAAAAGGAGCGGCCCCAAGGCAAGCTCGTCCGCTGCGTCGAGGGCGAAGTGTTCGACGTGGCCGTCGACCTTCGGCCGAATTCCCCCACGCGCGGGAAGTGGCACGCCGTCGTCCTTTCAGGGCTTCGACACAATCTCTTTTGGGTACCACCCGGATTCGCGCACGGATTTCTCGTCATGTCCGAGAACGCGACCTTCGCATATAAGTGCACGGATTTTTACTGTCCCGAAGACGAGGGCGGGATTCTCTGGAACGATCCCGAGATCGGCGTCGCGTGGCCCGACCTCGGCATGGAGCCGCTCCTTTCCGCGAAGGACTCGCGACAGCAATCGTTCCGCGACTATGTCTTGAGGGAGGGTGCGCGATGATTTGGCTCGTCGGAAACAAGGGCATGCTCGGGTCCGAAGTCTCTCTCGCGCTTCAGGCCCTGGGGGTTGAGTTCATCGGGACCGACCGAGAGGTTGACATAACCGACGCGGCGAGCATTCGCGCCTTCGCGGACGAGACCGCGCGGGCCAGCTCAGGGACGATTGACTGGGTGATCAACTGCGCCGCGTACACGGCCGTCGACAAGGCCGAGGACGACCGGGACGCGTGCCGCCTCATAAACGTCGATGGCCCTGAGAACCTCGCCGCCCTCGCGCAACGCATGGGCGCCGGTTTCCTGCACGTGTCGACGGATTACGTCTTCGACGGGTACGGGACGCGCCCGTATCGCGAGGACGACCCGACGAACCCAACCGGGTATTACGGGCTCACGAAGCGCGACGGGGAGATGGCCGTTCTCGCGGCCCATCCCGACGCCTATATCCTGCGCACGGCGTGGCTCTATGGCAAGAACGGAAACAACTTCGTGCGGACGATGATACGGCTGATGAACGAGCGCGACTTGGTTCGCGTCGTTGACGACCAACGCGGGAACCCCACCTGGGCCCGCGACCTCGCCCGCGCGATTGCGGATTTCGTTCGCCTCGCGCGCGAGGACCGCCCGGCGCCAAGCGGGCGCTTTGTGCCCGCCGGGCGCTCTGTGCCCGCCGGGCGGCCGCCCGCCGGGGTCTATCACTTCGCGGGCGCGGGTGAGACCACCTGGTTCGGCTTCGCGCGCGAGATCTATCGCCTCGCGTGGGCGCGCGGCCTCGTTTCGACCGACTGCGACGTTCAGCCCTGCACGAGCGCCGAGTACCCATCGAAGGTACGCCGGCCGCCATACTCAGTGCTTGATAAATCGAAAATAACCCAGGCCCTTGGCCGTCCCGTCCCCGAATGGCGAGAGAGCCTCGAGGGCTATCTGGACGAAATGCGCAATGACGCCACGTGATGACCATGATTAGACGACATGCTTTTGGAGTTCTTGTATGTCGTTACTGAGCCAGTCGCGCCTGGTCATTTTCTCGCATTACGATGTCGATGATCAGGTGGACGCATACGTTCTGCATTATCTGCGCGAGCTTCGTTCTTTGCCATGCGATATCGTCTTTGTTTCGACGTCGACGCTTTCAGAGATCGAAAAGGCAAAACTGGATGGTCTTTGTATAAGAGTGATTTGCCGGGAAAACAACGGCTATGATTTTGTCAGTTACCGCGTCGGGCTTTTGCAATCCGGTGTTGACCTCCGTTCATATGATGAGGTCATTATTTGTAATGATAGTGTCTATGGTCCTCTTTCATCGTTGTCGGCCTTGTTTGAGGCGATGGGGAGAAAGGAGTGTGACTTCTGGGGGATAGCCGAATCAAACAGCATTGAAAGGCACTTGCAAAGTTTCTTTATCGTTTTTAAGTCCCCCGTCATCGTTTCGGGAAAGCTTGAGTCCTTCTTCCAATCCGTTGAGTGCGTCGAGAGCAAACTGGAGGTGATTCTGCGATATGAGATCGGTTTGTCTCGGTCTCTTATCGAGCAGGGATTTCGCTATGCGTCGTATAGTGCATCCATACCGCTCTATTACCTACTGCGCGCGATTCCGGTTCTTGTGATAAATAAGTGCCGCAAAAAATCAGCAAGCGAGAGATATGCGCGTAGACCTATACGCCTGTTCCTGTATTTCCTCTTAAAGTGCTATTCAGAGTCAAGGAACATACTGGTGTTGCGCAAAATC
>JAKPSR010000417.1 GCA_029571425.1 Spirochaetota bacterium
TCTTTACCTACCGGGAGAAAGGAACGAAGCCGGTGGCGGCGGCCATCCTCGGCTCCCAGGAGATGGTTCTCGCAATCTCGGCGTCGACCCTGACGACGATCTGCGTCTTCCTTCCGCTGATCATGTATCGACGCGAGCTCGAGGTCATGGGAGAGATCTTCCAGGGACTCGCCTTCACGGTCGTCTTTTCCCTTCTCTGCTCCCTCGTCGTCGCCCTCGTCCTCGTCCCCGTGCTCTCGAGCAAATACATTCGGATCGAGAGCGTCAAGGACCGAAAGCTCACGGGCATTTGGGCTCGCTTGGACGGCGCACTCGGGATCTTTTTCGACAAGCTCGACGCGAACTACTCGCATGGGGTCGCGTGGGTATTGCGGCACAAGCTCGTCACGATATTAACGATCGTTGGGCTCTTCGTGTTTAGTTGTATCCTCATCCCGGTGATCGGCTTCGTGTACATGCCCGAGCAGGCCGGAGACCAGGTAAACGTCAACGTTTCCCTTCCGGTCGGAACGAAAATGGAGGCCACCGAGTCGGTCCTGCGCCAGCTTGAGCAAATCGTCTACGACGAGGTAAAGGGATACAAACACGTCAGCGTCCTCGTCGGCTCCCAGGGCGGGTTCTCCTTCGGCGGGAACACGTCATACGAAGGGGCGGTTCAGATCGCCCTCCCGCCGATCGCCAAGCAGATTGACTCGGACCAGGAAGTCAAGGCGAAGCTGCGCCGGCACTTCGCCGACTTCCCGGGCGCGACCATCACGTTCGGTAGCTCGGGAGGAATGAACATCGGAGGAGGAGGATCGGCCGTCGACATCAGCGTTAAGTCGGACGATCTCGACAAGGCGAGGGCGACCGCCAGCGTCATCAAAGGCATCCTCGTCGAGAAGGCGGCGGACATCGTCACCGAGCCGAAGATCGACATGACCGACGGCCTTCCGCAGGCGAACATCGTCATCGACCGCGAGAAGCTCTACAACCTGGGCCTTAACATCTACGCCGTCGGGCAGGAAATCAAGGCGAACATCGCCGGAACCACTGCGTCCCGCTACCGCGAGGGCGGAGAGGAAATCGACATCGACGTGATGCTCGCCGACGCCGACAAGACGAAGCTTGAGGACCTTGAGCAGATATTCGTCACCAACTCGCAGGGCCAGCGCATCCCGGTCTCTAGCTTCGCGCACTACGAGGAGGGAACCTCGCCGATCAGCATTACCCGCGAGGACCAGAGCCGCATCATCCACGTCACGGCAGGCACGGCGCCCGGCGTCGCGATCACGGATGTGCAAAATAAGATCGAGCGCCTCATCGCCGAGGGCGTACCCAAGGACGAGGACGTGCGCATCGAGTACGGCGGCGACTTTGAGGACTTGATGAAGGCGATCAAGCAATTCGTCATCATCATCCTGATGGCAATCATCCTCGTCTTCGGCGTCATGGCGAGCCAGTTCGAGTCCCTGCTCGACCCATTCATCGTGCTCTTCACCCTGCCTCTTACGCTAATTGGCG
>JAKPSR010000419.1 GCA_029571425.1 Spirochaetota bacterium
CGAGGGGGATTTCCCCTTCGGCACGACGTAACGATACCGAGGATCGACGGGATCGCCCGCCAGTGGTTCCGCTGAGCCGTACGCCTTGAGGTGCTGGACGTGGGCGCGCACCCCGGTCCGCTCGTCGGGGAACCGAAGCCCTTCCTGCCCCGGCCCGATCGAGCCCAACCCGCAGAAATTATTCATGTCGGCCGTGACGAGCCCGCCGAATTGAAGGAACCCAGTCTCCAGGCACATCTGCGCGAACGCGACCTCGGGGTTAACGCCCTCGAGCGGCGCCTCCTCGATATAGAGCCCGGCGAGCCTGCGCGCGCGCTCGGCGTCCGAGCCAGGGCTTTCGCGAAGGAAGAAGGCCGCGAGCTCCTCGGCCCCGTGCGAGCCCTCTCCCATGATAGCCTCCGGCGCGGGACGCGGCGCTTCGGCGACGGGAAGGGTCCGGCAGGCGGCGAGCGAGGCCGCCGCGCAAACGGCAAGTAAAAAGGCGCGGGAGACGTTGGCGACATCGCGAAATGAGCAGTAACGTGCGTTCATAGTATATCCATCGGTATCCCCGGCCGAAACCGAAAGCCCGGCCGATAGAAAGGCATGAGGGACAGGATGTACACGATCGAAACGCCGCGCGGTGAAAAGCCATTTTATAGGGAACGGGCCACGGCCCATGGGATCGACACCCTATCGGACCAGGAGCTACTCGCCCTGATCCTGGGGAGCGGCAACCGAAAGAAGTCCGTCATCGATTTATCGAATGAGATACTCGGCAAGATCCAGCAGATCCAAAAAAACGCGAAAGAAACCGCCCTGCGCGAAATACCGGGGATCGGCGTGGCGCAGGCGTGCCGGGTCCTCGCCGTGTTCGAGCTTGGGCGGCGCTTTTACGGGTCACAATCTGTCCGGATCGGAGCGGCCGGTGACGTCTATCCCCTCGTCCGGCACTACGCCTCGCTGAAGCAGGAGCAATTCCTCTGTCTCTCGCTCAACGGGGCGCACGAGGTCCTGGCGATCCGGGTCGTCACGATCGGGCTCCTAAACCGAACGATGGTGCACCCGCGCGAGGTCTTCGCCGACCCGCTCGCCGACCGGGCGGCCGCGATCATCATCTGCCACAACCACCCGTCGGGGCTGCTCGAGCCTTCGGAGGAGGATCGAAGCATCACTCGACGAATCCATGAGGCGGGTACCCTTCTCGGCATTCCCCTGCTCGACCACCTGATCATCAGCCCGAAAGGCTTTTTTAGCTTCGCCGACTCAGGCGGCTTCTTCGGCTAAACCTGGGTAAATTCCCTCGTTTTTCGCCTTGTGGGCTCCCGGAAAGGATGGTATCCTGGCCCTATATTCCCACGGGAACAGGAGGTCTTTTCTCTATGGAAAAGCTTTTTAAGCTGAAAGCGAACGGGACGAACACGCGAACCGAGCTTCTCGCCGGCGTGACGACGTTCCTCACCATGGCCTACATCCTGGCCGTCAACCCGGGCATCCTCGGCGACGCGGGCATGGATCGAGGCGCGGTCTTCACCGCGACGGCCCTTGCCTCGGCGATCGCCACGATCATGATGGCCTTCGTCGCGAATCTGCCGATCGCCCTCGCGCCCGGCATGGGGTTGAACGCCTTCTTCACCTACGCCGTCGTCCTCGGCATGGGGTACTCCTGGCAGATGGCCCTGACCGCCGTCTTCCTCGAGGGTCTCCTGTTCATCGCCCTCTCGGTCGTTAACGTCCGCGAGGCGATCGTCAACTCCGTCCCGTTGAACCTGAAAAAGGCCGTCGCGGTCGGTATCGGAATCTTCATCACCTTGATCGGTATGAAGAACGCCGGGATCATCGTCGCCAACCCGGCGACCCTCGTGTCCCTCGGGAAGGTGACGGAAGGCGCCGCCCTCCTCGCCCTTATCGGCCTCGTCATCACGGGAGTCCTATTCGCCCTGAAGGTGCACGGCGCGATCCTGATCGGCATCCTGGCCACTACCGTCATCGGCATCCCGATGGGGATCACGGTGCCGTACGGCGGATGGGAAGGATGGAGCCTCTTCAGCCTCCCGAAGGCCCCCTACGTCGCCGCCTTCGACTTCTCGAACGTGCTGTCGCTTAAGTTCTTCACCGTCTTCTTCTCGTTCCTGTTCGTCGACATCTTCGACACCGTCGGTACCCTCGTGGGCGTCTCGACCCAGGCGGGAATCCTGGACAAGGACGGCAACGTCCCGCGCGTGAAGCAGGCCCTGCTCTCCGACGCGGTCGGCACCGTCGCCGGAGCCCGCCTGGGCACCTCGACCGTCACGAGTTACATCGAGAGCTCGGCCGGCGTCGCGGCCGGCGGCCGCACCGGCCTGACCTCGCTGACGACCGGCGTGCTCTTCCTCGTCGCCCTCGTCTTCTCGCCCCTCTTCCTCCTGATCCCGGGCGCGGCGACCGCCCCCGCGCTGATCCTGGTCGGCTTCCTGATGATGCGCCCGGTCGTCGAGATCGACTTCTCCGACCCGACCGAGGGCATTCCGGCCTTCCTCGCGATCGTGATGATGCCCTTCTGCTACAGCATCGCGGAAGGCATCGTGTACGGCGTGCTCTCCTACGTGCTCCTCAAGGTCTGCACGGGCAAGTACAAGCAGATCCCGGTCGTGACCTGGGTCGTCTTCGCGGTCTTCATCCTGCGTTTCTTCCTGCACTGATAGCCCTGCGCAAAGCCGAAAGCGGGCGGGGTTTCCCGTTCCCGCTTTCCTTTTTCGGCCCGCGGCGGTATCATGGTCCCATGAACGCCCGCGGGCTTTTTCTTTTCGCCGCCCTCCTCACCGCCTTCGCAGGGCCTCGCGCCGCCCGGGCCGCCGCCGTCGAGCCCACCGTTACCGTCGAGGAAGAGTCGAGCGGGCTTACCCTTACCGTCGAGAAGAAGGAAGAGGCCCGCGCCGAGCCGGCCCGGCTTTCGGTCGACGCCGACGTTCCGCGGGTTGAGGTATACCTCGACGGGGTCTACCTTGGCCGCACGCCCCTTTCCGTCCCCTCCGTCGAGCCCGGTCTCCGCCGCCTTTTCCTCTATAAGGACGGGTATTACCCAAAGGCGCTGCGCGTGCGCGCGGAAACGGGAAAGGAATTCGCGGTCTACGCCGAGATGCGCCGCGTCACCGGAATCGTCTCAGTCCGGGACGCGCCCGCAGGCGCCGAATTCGAGGTCGCCGGGACCACGACGCGGGACCCCCTGCTGATCCTGCCCGAAGGCTCTCACCTGCTCATCATCCGGGCCTTCGGCTTCGAGGAGAAAACGGTCGCGGTGACGGTCGATCGCCGCTTTCCCCGCGAGATCGACGGCACGCTCGCGCGCGCCGCGTTCTCCGTCGCTTCATTCCGGGCAAGCCGCGCCGCCTTTAATCCGCTGAATCCCGCCGGGCTCGGCGCCGTGACCTTCGCGTTTCGCGCGACCGCGCGCGGGGCGGGGACCGTCACGGTATCGGACGATTCGGGAGCCGAGGTCGCCCAATTCCCCGTCGGTCCCTTCGCCACCTGGGACCAGGGCGTCGTATGGGACGGCAGGGACGGCGCCGGCATGGCCCTGCCCGACGGAATCTACCGCGCGACCCTTCGCGCATGGTCGTTGCCGGAAGCGGGGGCGCAGAATGCCCCCGGCTCGGCGAATAATCCCGACCCGTCGTCAATCCCTGAGCTCGAATCCTCCGTCCGCATCGACCGGGGAATCGCGTACCCTTACCATGAGCCGTACCCCGGAATCGCCTCGATCGGCGTCGTGCCGTCGGCCGGAACCTTGCCGACGGGGGCACTTTCCCTTGCCTGCGATCTCGCCGTCTTCCGAGACGGGCCCGCCCTCGGCGTCTCGGGAACCTACGGGGCGAGGGATTGGCTCGAGATCGGCTTTCGCGCGGGAACCCTGCTCGTCGGCGAGACGGAGGGGATCCTTGACGCGGCGGGTTCCGTCAAGGTTGGCATCGAGCGCGAGCTTGGGTCGTTCCGCGGACATGCCTCCCTCGGCCTCCGATACGCCGCCCGATCGGGCGATCAGGGGACTTCGCTTACCCGAGCCGGACTTGCCCTCGCGCCGGCGTTCGAGCTCTCGCGCGGGCCGGCCGCC
>JAKPSR010000003.1 GCA_029571425.1 Spirochaetota bacterium
GAATCGAGCCGACGGTATCGGATATCGTGCTCGTGGCGCTCAATTCACTGTTCGTCTCGCTTGCCGTGTTTACGTCGCTGGGCCTACATGGCCTCAGTGGCTATTACGGACTTGCGGCCGTGCTCTTCTCCGCGTGCTTCCTGGCGCAGGGTTTGCTCCTCTATCGCCTTTTCTCCGGGAAAAGCGCTTTCACCGCCATACTCCTTGGGTGCGCGCTTACGTTCTCGGTCCTCGCAATTCCGTTTCAGTTCGGCCTCGCGTGGGCGCTGATCGGATGGGTCTGCGAAGGCGTGTTCCTGTCGGTTATCGGGAACCGGTATCGGGCGAAGTATATCGAGGTCGCGGGATGGATCATCCTTGCCCTTACCTCGTTCCTCTTTCTCGTGTCCGATCTTGCGCTATTCATGGACGGTCGGCCTGCCGATGGCATCAGCGTGAAGTTCGCCTCCCTCGCGATCGGACTCTATGTATTGGCGTTTTATTATGGAAGATACCTTGCCGAGTCCGATCCGCGCCGCGAGCGGGACGTCGCCCGCTTTTTCGCGTGGGCTCAGGCGGCGGTTTGCTGGTTCCTTATTCTCTGTTTGGTTCCCGAATGGATCGCGCGCGCGTTCGGCCGCGCGGGTCTTGTCGATAGCGATCTCGTCCCGTTCTTTTCCCTCATGGCGCTCGGCATCGCCCACATCGCCCTCTCGTATCTTTGCCAGGCGTTCCCCCCGATACGTGATAGATATTATCCACATTCGGCAACTTTCCTTCGAATAATCGCCGGGCTCGCGCTGTTCAGGCTCAACATCGCCGCCAGGGTCTTCCCTTCGGGCGAGGAGATAACCGCGCTTGGCGTTCTTGCCGCCGCGATGCTCGTTGCCGGTAACGTGGCCTACGCGGCCCTGCTTCGCTCCATGGTGCTCGCCTATCTTAAGCGAGGCCTCCGGTCGCTCGAGTTGTACCCCGCCGCGCTTGCCGCCTGGATTCTCGCGGGGCTCGTTTCATTTATGACGGTGCAGTTTGGCCTCGGGCCCGAGACGGTCGCCTTTACCACCGCCGTCCTTCTTTTCGCGCTCGCCGCGGTGGCGTACGGCTTCGTAAAACGATTCCGGCTGATTCGGGTGAGCGCGTTGGCGCTCGTTATCGCCACGCTCGCGAAGTTCTTCGTGTACGACCTTTCGGGCCTTTCCCTGGAATTTAGGATACTGTCGTTCTTTGGGTACGGGATCATACTCATCGCCATATCATTCTTGTATCAGCGCATGAAGATCGCGCTTGATGGAGCGGACGAAAATGGAAAGTAAGACGAGGCGGTTCGCGCTCGTGGCGCTTTGCGCGGTACTTTGGGCGGCGCTTGCGGTTTCCCCGGCTGCCGCCGAGCGGGACGCGATCGACCTTTTTACCCATGAGCAGGCGATATCGGTACCCGCGGGAGAGAGCGATTATTATTCCATCGAGCTTTCGGGCGCGCAGTACCGGAACGCGCGTCCCGACTTGGCGGACCTTCGCGTGCGGGATTCGCGCGGCGTGTATTGCCCATACGTGCTTAACTCATCCCGCGACGAAGAAACCAGCGAGCAGCGTTCGTACGCGACCGCGCCGATTGGCGTCGCCGTGGAAAAAAAAGACGGCGAGGCTATCGCGCACCACGACTTTCAGGTAGTCGACTTTACCGGCGAAGGCGAGGTAAACGCGATCGCGCTCGAAACGGCCGCGGCCGATTTCTCGTGCCAGGTTCGGGTGTTCGCCCGAACGGCGAAGGGCGAATGGCTGCCCGTCGCCACCGATACCGTGTACCGGTTGGACGACGTGGTTAAGCTCTCCGTCGAGATGGATGACGTCCCGCTCTATCAGTTTTGGCGCATCACGGTTGACGCGCCGTCGCCGTTCGCCTCCCTTTCGGTAACGCCGCGTCTTGACCGGAAACGGAGCGAGTCGCGGGGTTTCATTAAAGAGACGTCGGTCGACTTTAGCTCGGCGGAGATGAATGGCGAAGGCCGCACGGTCTTGAGCGTACAGAACCCCGATCGCCTCCGGCTTGTTTCCCTGACATTGGAAACCGAGGCGCTCTTCAAGCGGAATGTGGAGCTTCGCTCCGGGGAAGAAAGGCTTGCCGCAAAACAACTGTATCGCATACCCTCGGGGGGCGAGATGGCCGTCGACACGACCATTGAGTCGCCTGGCGACGGGTTTCGTGATGAGTCCTTTGAGATAATCATAGAGAATCGGGATGATGAGCCCCTTCGCGTTGGGCGAATAACTGCCCAGTACCGAATCGACTACCTCATATTTAAGTCGAGCGGGTACCCGCCGTATGCCTTGCTTTACGGAAACGAGTCACTTGAAAAGCCATCGTACGATATCGCCTCATATAAGGACGAGATACTCGCGCGAACTATCCCGCCGGTGACGCTTTCCGCCCCGGTTCTTCATGAGGTTCCGAAGCCGGACCGTAACATGGGCAAAACGATGTTCACGGTTATCGTCATCGTGTCCGCGTGCCTGCTTTTCGTTACGTCGCTGCTTATCTTCCTAAAGAAACCGGCCCGCGCGCGCCCGTAAGGCTGTGCGGGCCGGCCTTTCTACGCTCCCGCTTGCTCGACTATCTCGGGGAAATCGACTGGGCGGAATATCCGGTCGCCAAGGAGTGGTATCAACGGCTGAAATCGCGCCCCTC
>JAKPSR010000011.1 GCA_029571425.1 Spirochaetota bacterium
CTCAAGAATCTCGCAGCCGCCAAGGGCCAGGACAAGGGTGAGGGCGGCGAGGGCCAGGATAAGTCGGTTCGTCTTTTTCATGCTCGGTCTCCTTTCCGTCGACTGACGGACTAATAGTCGTTCTTATTGAGCTTGGGCACGATCCTGTCCTCGTAGCGGGCAAGGATCTCGCCGTGCTTGGCGAAGAAGGCCGCCGCCTGGGCCGTCGGCTCGAGCGGGTAACGGGTCTTCATCTCCATATACATGTTCGAGAGAACGTAACGGCGCATCGAAAGGTAGTTGAGGGCGTGGTGGCGGATATTGAGGATCAAGACCGCGCGCTCGTCCTCGGCGGGGAAGAGCGTCTCCTGCTGGAAGCGCTTGATCTCGTCCTGGTCGCCCCCGGCCACGATCTCCTTATATTTCGCCGCGGCCGCCTGCCAGCGGACGGTCGCTTCCTCGTAGGGCTTTTGCAGGTCGGCGAGCGCGGCGCGGTAGCCCTCGAGCTGGCGCGCCACTCGGTCGATCGCCGCGATAGGGTCGGCGAGGAAGTCGTCGGTCCTGCCTTGGTTCCATGAGCTAAAGTCGAGGGGCCTACCTAGGTAGACGAACTTCGCGCCCGGTGCCTTGCCGGGCTCGACCTCGACCGCCTCGTCCTTGACGAGGGAGACGGTCTTGCCCTGCGCCTCGACGTCGACGATCCCGCCTTCCACCGCGAGGAGGACGCAGCCGTCCATCCCGGCGAAGACGGTGAACTCGGTTCCCCGCACGCCGGCGACCATGCTGTTCGTCTGGATCATCGGTGAGCGGCCGGTCGCCTTCTTCAGCTTGTACGACACCCGGCCCGCCGTGGTCGCGAGGACGGGCCGCTCGTCTGAGCCCGAGCCGAGGCTCGAGTACGAGAAGACGGAGTTTTGCGAAAGCTTGATCGAGCTTCCGTTGGGGAGGGTAAGCTCGACCAGCCCGTCGCGGCCGGTGATCACGGACTCGCCGTAGCCGACGGTCCCCCCGATGTCCGCCTCGCGGAGGGATCCTGAGCCGGACTTGACCTTGGCGGATCCCTCGACGTAGACGATGTTCGCCTTTTGCGCGACGGCGAGCGTCGCCGCGAGGGCGAGGGCGCAGAGCGCCATCAGACGTTTCGCGTTCATCGTACTGGCCCCTTTAATCCCTGGATACGCGGGTATCCCTTGACCTTTCGGTTAAGCAGGAGGTAATAGCGCCCGGAGGCGGTCTCGAGCGTGACGATCGAGGCGTCGCTTCCGGCGTATTTCTCGAAATAGTTTTTCATGTCGAAGCTGTCCGCGAAGACGCGGTAGGACTCCGGCCCGACGGGCTCCGCGCCGACGAAGCGGGCGTCCGCCATCGCGAAGGACGCGGCCTTGAGGTTCCGCCACATCGTGGCGACGTCGCTGTCGAGGTACAGGGTTTCGCCGTCGAGCACGAAGGGCGCGCGTGCGAGTCCCTCGACCTCGCCGACCCGTCCCTCGTTGATGAGGCGCACGAGCTTGAGGACGTCGTTTTCCTTTTGGACGTAGGGGGCGCTTGCGCACGAGGCGAGGGCGAGGCAGGCTATGGTGGCGAGCGTGGCGCTCGCGGCGAGCAGAAACTTGTTCGGCATCGATCCTCCTTTTCTATTTAACACCAAGTATAGCGCAAAAAATCACCGTTCGGTGAGCGATTTCAAAATTACGGCGCGGGCGAACTCCCCGTGCGAGGCTGGTCTCCCGGGCAGGTCGCGCCCCGCGCGCGCAGTAGTTCCCCGCGCGCCGGCGAACACCCCGCGCGTTGGCTCATTTCCCCGCGCGCTCGATCCGGAAGAAGGCGATGGTCTGGTCCCAGACGATGGGGCCCATCCGCGCGCGCGCGCGAAGAGCGGCGACCGCCGCGTCGACGGCTTCGGCGCCGATGGCGGACATCGCGCGGCCATAGGGAGACGAGGGATCGAACCATCGGTCGATGTCCGGGTCCAGAACGCGGCGCGGCTCGGGAAGGGCGCTGGCAGTATGGGCGCACGACCAGTCCTCGGCCTCGAGCGCGCGGGCAAGATCTTCCGGCCCCCAGGCGAACATGGGGTCGGCGTTATTCTCGAAGAACGAGGCCTCAGCGGCCGCGAAGGCGGCAGGCGGTTCCGTCTCCAAGACGCGCGAGAGTCGCGTGCCCTCCCTCGGCACGCGCACGGAGAAGACGATCGCCCCGTCGCTCGCGAGGCCTCCTGCGCGTTCTTTCGCGAACGAGACGATCCCGTCGACGGTCATCGCGGGATCGCGGGCGATGACGAGGTCAAACGGAACATCTCCCGCGGCGCCGGGCGCGAGAAGGTTGAGCGCGGGTCTGTCGAGGGGGTCGAGGGTCGAGGCGTACTGCTCAAGGACGGCGCGCGCCCTCTCGGTGCGGCAGAGCCCGGCGACGAAGCCCTCGGGGGCGAGCCGTCCCGCCTCCCATAAGAGGAGGCCGTCGTCCGCCCCGAACACGAGCACGCGATGGTGACGGGCCACGCGCGCGAGGTTCATGATGCCTGAGCGGATCGCGAGCAAGGTCTCCGTCTTCCCCGAGTCGAGGCGCCTCGTCCACGAGTCGCGCACGCGGCCGCCGGGGCTGAAGGTGAGAATCTCGCCTCGGGGGCGATCGGCCGCGTCCGCGGCCTCGTCGAGCAGGTCGGCGATCTGAAGCTCGCGCCGCGTTAGTATCTCGTCCTTGATCGTCCCCTCGTAGCCTTGCGAGGTCGGCGTGTAGAAGACTCGGCCGACGAGGGGATCGGGAAGGTATTGCTGAGCGACCCAGTGGTCGCGGTAGGTGTGCGGGTAGAGGTAGCCGTCCCCGTGGCCGAAACCCTCGGCGTCGCGGTTGTCGTCGCGCAGGTGGTTGGGGACCTCGGCGTCCTCCTTCTCGACCGACGCGAGGGCGTCGAAGAAGGCGAGCGAGCTGTTTGACTTCGGCGCGGTGGCGAGGTAGAGGGCGGCGTGCGCGAGGTGGTATCTTCCCTCGGGAAGGCCGACGCGGTCGAAGGCCGCGGCGCACGACTCGACGATCGAGACTGCCTCGGGAGCGGCGAGCCCGGTGTCCTCGCAGGCGGAGATCAGCATGCGGCGGAAGATGAAGCCGGGGTCCTCGCCGGCGGCGACCATTCGGGCGAGCCAGTAAAGGGCGGCGTCGGGATCGCGCCCGCGAAGCGACTTGATGAAGGCGCTGATCACGTCGTAGTGATAGTCACCGTCGCGGTCGTAGAACACGACCTTCCGCTGGATGCTTTCCTCGGCCGACTCAAGATCGATGAGTATGCGCGTTCCCTCCTCGGGCGGCCAGGAGGGAACGGAGGTCTCGACGGCGAGCTCGAGGGCGTTGAGGAGGCTGCGCGCGTCGCCCGAGGCGGTATCGACGAGGTGCTCGAGGGCGCCGGGCGCGAACTCGACGCGCCACTTGCCGTACCCCCGCTCGCGATCGGCGAGCGCGGCCCGGGCAGCGCGCTCAAGGTCGGCCGCCTCGAGCGCCTTGAGCTGGAAGACGCGGCTTCGGCTCACGAGAGCCTTGTTCACCTCGAAGAAAGGGTTCTCGGTCGTCGCC